>CAMAWS010000450.1 GCA_945861845.1 Candidatus Sulfopaludibacter sp. SbA3
GGCAATAGATGCACTGCTTCTCTTCTTTTTTTGCATACTCAGGCGTGGCAATGGCGAAACGTGACAGCAGGAACGCGGCGCCTGCCAGGATTGCAAAAGCACGTATGAAGGCTTTCAATGTCATCTCACCGCCATTTCGAGTGGTAGGATACCACACCATGGGACGCGCTATTCTTAGACTGTGGCTCCTTGTTATGGTCAGCTTTCAAAGCGCCGAGGCGCAGGAGCCCCTCTATACTCTCAAGGTAGATGTCCCTGTCGTTTCCCTTGATGTCTCGGTCGTCAATGGCAATGGCGATCCTGTCAACCAGCTCAGCTCCGCCGATTTTTCGGTCTTCGAAGACGGCGCTCCACAGCAAATCCGGTTCTTCAGCAATGTATCGGCGCCATATAACGTTTTCCTCCTGTTTGACCGGAGCGGCAGCACGCAGCACAAGTGGCAGTTCATGCAGCGCACGGTTGCCGGATTCATTGCCAGCCTCAGGCCCCAGGATCGGATGGCCATCGCGTCTTTCGACGATGAATTTCAGATGCACCTTCGATGGACCGGGGATCGCGCGAAAGCGTTGGCAGCCATTCCAGACCTGATTCGTCCGAGGGCAGTTGGAGGAACAAGTTTTTACGCGGCGCTGGACCGCACCCTGCGGCAGGAGATGAAGGTTGAGGGACGGAAGGCTCTGATCATCTTGACTGATGGGCGCGATACATCCCTGTATCGCGAACTTGTGAGCCGCAACAGGCTGCTTGACGTCTCCGACGATAGGGGCTTTCAGAGGGCATTCAGGACGGCAAAGGACCGGCTCATTCCCGTGTATTTTCTCGCGCTGAATACGGACCAGAACTTCGAGCCCAATCCACAGGGCGGAGACGAATTCCGCAATCTGCAGAAGATTTTTCCGAATTCGCCGACCCCCCAGCATTTTCTTGCGGAGGTCCGGGAACGCATGCAGAGGGTCGCCGACGCGACGGGCGGACGAATGCTCTATCCGGAAACTGCCGAGGACATCATTGAACTGTACGAGCAGATCGGCCGGGAACTCGGCATGTCCTACAGCATCGGCTACATTCCTTCCGAATCAAATCCATCGGGTACTTTGCGCCGAATCGAGGTAAGGACCAGGAATGCCGCTTTGCGCGTCATGCAGTCGCGCACGGGCTACTATGCGAGGTAGAAGCGGGGAGGAAAAAACGTGATTGAAGGGGCGGTCTGTGACCGCCCCTTCAGCCTAGTTGGTCGCTCGACCCTGACCTGCTCGAAATATTCGAACCTCAACGCGCCGGTTCTGTTCCCTGCCCTGGCGGGTCGTGTTGTCGGCCACCGGCTTGTCCTCGCCAAGTCCCACCACGGAAATTCGAGACAACGAGACGTTCTTGCTGACCAGGTATCGAAGGACGGCGTCTGCGCGGCGCTGGCTCAACCCAATGTTGAAATTCTCAGATCCGTTGCTGTCCGTAAAGCCCTGGATCTCTACCAGGTATCCGGCGGTCTGGTTGGCAACCTGGCCTGCAACGCCGTCGAGGCTTCCCCTGGCTTGGTCGCTGAGGTTTGCAGAATTCACTGCAAATGTCACGCCCACGGGCTGGCCGGCAGCTGCGTAATTGTCAATGGAGTTGAATCGATTTTCGACTGTGGTGATCCGCGTATTGGCCTGCTGCACGGCCTGGTTGGCAGCCTGCGCAGCCTGCTGAGCCTGGCCCGCTCGCTGATCGGCCGCCGTTGCGGCCTGCTGGGCCTGGCCCGCTTTCTGGTCAGCGGCCTGGGCGGCAGCGGCGGCAGCAGTAATACCTTGAGTTGCCCGCCTGTCGACCGCGTCAATTCGCTCCGCATTCTCCTTGTTCGCGTTGGCCACTTCCGCGATCTTTGGGTCGATCGTCGCAACCTGTTGCCGTACATAATTCTTGGTCGCGCAACCGGACAGAACCATCAGCCCTGCCAGCACGAAAAGTCCCGAAGTTGAAGAAATTCGCTTTGAAATAATCATAGACCTCCTCTTGTATGTCTGTGAGCCATCGCAGAGTACGCGACCGCCAAAAAATTACACCTTTATTCTATTAGACTTCCAGTCCCAACGTATACAGATGTTTCGGCAGGCGGGGCAACAAGGCATGACATACACAAAAAGATAGGGCAGCATGGCTGCCCTTCTGAATTCAGCAATAGCGGCGCTGCCGTCGTTAGCGGCCCCGGTTGACTGCTTTCTTGAGTTCCGCGCCGGCTGAGAACTTCGTTACCTTCTTGGCCGCAATCTTCAAAGGCGCACCGGTTTGTGGATTGCGTCCGGTTCGGGCCTTTCGCGAACTTACTGAAAAAGTTCCGAAACCAACCAGCGTAACCTTGCCACCCTTTTTCAGAGATGACACGATGCCGTCAATCGTCGAATTGAGTGCGTTGCTTGCCTGGACTTTCGATATCTTTGAATCCTTCGCGATCTTGTCGATCAACTCGCCCTTATTCATTGTCTCCTCCATCTGAAATCGCTTTTAAGAGTAGTAGTCATCGTCACACACCGGAGCGTTTTATACTCTACGCCCCACACCATGTCAAGCGGGTGTTTGCGTGAATTGTGAGCCGAAACGCACGCCTGACGCGGGATTCAGGAAATCTCGCAAATGAAGAAGCTTGACAAATCCATTCTTCGGTAGTTTGCATATTTGGGAATTCTCCCGACTTCAGGATTAATGCCGCTCATATCACGTGACGGCCCGCATCGATATGCACCAACTCACCGGTAATGTAGTCGTTCTCGATCAGAAAAACGACGGCATTCACGACATCCTGCGGCGCGCCTTCACGCTTCAGCAGCGTTCGTTCTATGGCCGATCTCTTCTGCTCTTCGCTGTAGTACTCCGGAAACAGGACGGGGCCCGGTGCAATCGCATTCACCTGGATCTGCGGCGCATAGGCCTTTGCCAATCCGCGGCTCACCGCGATCAGCGCGGCTTTCGAGATGCTGTAGGGGAAATACCCAGGCCAGACAACTTCGCCTGCCACGTCGGCGATATTGATGATCTTGCCATGACCTCGCTGGCGCATCAGCCTTGCGGCATGCTGCGCCATGAAGAAAGGAGCCTTCGCGTTTACGTTCATCTGCTCGTCCCAGGCGGCAGGGGTTGTTTCGTCCGCCGTGCATGCTGAAAAGACCGATGCGCTGTTAACGAGGATGTCCAGTCCGCCGAACTCTCGCTGTATGTCCTGGAACATCCGGGACACGGCCGCGTCGTCCGTCAACTCGGCGCAAAACAGCGATCCGTCGCCGCCGGCTTCGCGTACCGCCTGCAAAGTTTCCCGGGCTTCAGTTTCACTCGAGCGGAAGTGTATTCCTACGCGCGCGCCTTTCCTCGCCAGCTCTATGGCAATGGACCGGCCGATGCGTTTTGCGGAACCTGTGATTAATGCTACTTTG
>CAMAWS010000451.1 GCA_945861845.1 Candidatus Sulfopaludibacter sp. SbA3
TGCGTAGTCCTTGAGCATTCGGCGGGCGGAGAAGCGTGGAACGATCGATCGAATCGCTTCCTTTGCCATCTGTATCCACCCGTGGGGTAATCCGTTCTGATCGCGCTCGTAATACAGTGGGACGATCTGCTGTTCCAGGAGTTGATAAAGCGCATCGGCGTCAGCGTCGTCGAAACGAACTTCAAGATCCTCGGGCGGGTCGCCGATGGCCCAGCCGTTGTTCCCGTTATAACCCTCGTACCACCAGCCATCGAGAACGCTGACGTTCAGGACGCCATTCATTCCCGCCTTCTGGCCGCTGGTCCCGCATGCTTCCAGTGGGGGCCGTGGATTGTTGAGCCAGACATCGACTCCCTGTGTGAAGAAATGAGCGGCATGCATCTCGTAGTTTTCGACGAACGCCACGTGGCCCGCCATGCCATTGTCGGCAGCGAGCGAATAGATCTGGTGAATGAGATGTTTGCCGTGTTCATCGGCGGGATGGGCCTTGCCGGCAAATACGATCTGCACAGGCCGCCCTCTATCCAGCAGGATGGAGCGAATGCGCTCCATATCGTGAAAGATCATCGCGGCCCTCTTGTATCCGGTAAACCGCCGGGCAAAACCGATGGTGAGCGCATCGGGATCGAGCAGCGTGCCCATTGAAATAACCTGCCGGGCATCGACGCGGTCTTCGGACCATCGAGCGCGGGCTCGTTCTCGCGCAAAGGCGAGGAACTTCCGCTTGAGGAAAAGCCGCACTTCCCACAACTCCTCGTCGGGAATATCCATGACACGATTCCAAAACGAGACATCGTCATGTTTCTCGACCCATTCCGGGCCGAGGAACCGCTCGAACAGGAGTCCCAGTTCCGGCGCAATCCAGGTTGGAGCATGAACGCCGTTAGTCACCGAGGTAATCGGGATTTCGTCCTGGGGCGTCTCCGGCCAGACGACCTGCCACATGCGGCGCGTTACCCGCCCGTGAAGCTGACTCACGCCGTTCCGCCGGTTCGTCATCCGTAACGCGAGCACGGTCATATTGAAGGAATCGCCGAAGCGCCCGAGATCCATGAATTGCTGCCGGGTTATACCGAGTTCATCCCAATATCCGGAAAAATGTTTCTCCATCATCGGGAGGGGAAATGCGTCGTGTCCGGCAGGGACCGGAGTGTGAGTCGTGAACACACTGGTTGCTCGAACCTGTTCGGCCGCTTCTTCGAACGTGCTTCCTGCCTGCACCAGGTCCCGCACGCGCTCAAGCAGCATGAAGGATGTGTGCCCTTCGTTCGCATGCCAAACGATCGGCTGGATGCCAAGAGCGCGGAAAACTCGAACGCCTCCGACGCCAAGCACGATCTCCTGGCGAATGCGATGTTCCTTGTCCCCTCCATACAGGCGCGCCGATAGCTCCCGATCGCCGGGAGGATTTTCCGCCACGTCGGTGTCCATCAGGTATAGCTTCACGCCGCCGAGGTTGACCCGCCAAACCGCAACGACGACCTTCACCGTGCCGACCTTCAATTCAACATAGACAGGCTCATCGCGGTCCGACCTGGCAAGCTCGATTGGGGCGAGGGTTCTATCAAGCAATTCGTAGATATCTTCCTGCCAGCCGTCGGCCTGGATGCGCTGGTGAAAATATCCCTGAGGATAGACAAACCCGGCGCCGACCAGCGGGATGCCAAGATCGCTCGACTCTTTGCAGTGGTCGCCGGCAAGTATCCCGAGACCACCAGAATAAATAGGCAGAGACGTATGCAGGCCGAATTCCGCCGAAAAGTATGCAATCGGCTGTCCGGCCATATCGGGGAACTCGCGCGTAAACCATTTGTCGCCACGGCTCGAACGATCGAACGTCTTGATCGTGACTTCGTATTCCCGCAGGAAATCGGGATCGTGCGAAGCAGCGACGAGGCGTTCGGGATCTATCTCGTGGAGAAGCCTGACGGGGTTGTATTGAATGATCTTCCAGAGCTGCGGATCCAGCCTCTTGAACAGCAGCCTGGCCCTGAAATCCCAGCTCCATTTGAGGTTGTATGCAAGTTCTTCAAGTTGTTGGATCCGGTCAGGGACCTGAGGAAAACGTCGTTTACTCATTCGCTAAGGGATCTTACCGTACGCACTTCTCAAAACTATCAACAAAGTAGGCGAGTTCTTCATCAGAAACATGTCCGACGTGACCGATGCGGAACGTAGTCGCCTTGAGCCTGCCCATTCCCTCCGCGATCTGAATGTCGAAATCCTTGTCGAGCCTTTTCAACAACCCCGAAATATCGAAACCTGCCGGTGGGATCACGCCAGTAATCCCGTTGCCGGATTTCAATGCAAAGATCTCCATGCCGAGACGTTTCACGAGGCCACGAATGACTTCTGCAACCTCCGCTCGCCGCGCAAATATCCTTTCGAGTCCTTGTGCATCGATGTAGTCCAGCGAAGCTTCCAATTGCAGGAGCAGCGAAAGGGCAGGAGTGCACGGTACATCCCCTTTGTAGTTCTTCCAGTCCCAGTAGTAACGGACCGTTTTTGCCTGCGTACTCTTTTGCCACGCCCGTTCTGCTATGGCTACGATTCCCAGGCCGGCGGGAGTCATAAGGCCTTTCTGGGAAGCGGAGATCAGGGCATCCACCTTCCAGTCATCCATTTGCATCGGCGAAACAGCCAGCCCGGAAACGGCATCGACGACAAGCAGTTTGTTCTGCGAACGAACCAGGTTGCCGATGTCCTCCAGATCGATCAACACGCCGGTCGAGCTTTCGCTCCAGGTGACGAATACAACCTTTGCATCGGGCCACTGAGTCATCGCATGCCCGACATCGGCGGCAGTCGCGCCCTTTCTCCAGTCTACTTCGGCAACCCGCACGGTCAGCCCGTAAGCATTGGCAATCCGGATCCACCTTTCGGCAAAAGTACCGCCAACCACGACAAGAATCTCTTCGCCAGGCGACGTCAGGTTTGTGATGGCGGATTCCATGGCTCCCGTGCCAGACGAGGCAAGAAACAACACGGTGCTGCCAGTGCCCGTCATGCCAAGCAGAGGCCTCATGCTTTTTTCAAGCTTCGCGAATAGGTCGTGCATCTGCCGGGAACGATGCGAGAACAACGGCTTGTCGCCCGCCGCGCGAACATGGTCGGGTACCTGCATAGGACCCGGTAAAAAGAGCAAGGGCTTTCTCATCAAGATTCAAGCCTCCGAAGGTAAAAAGAACATAGATCATACCCGAACTGCAGGCGCCGATTATGACCACGCACAATTTTGCAGGCACTGATGCGTATCGCGGATAGTATTACGCCATGAATGAATCCAGCAGCGGCTCGTTCAATCCGCCCACAGGCCGAACGATTGCCTTACTCGGGTTTATCGTCGTCGGCCTGCTGGCGCTTTTTCAATCGATTTCGTTCTACGTCG
>CAMAWS010000452.1 GCA_945861845.1 Candidatus Sulfopaludibacter sp. SbA3
GCACGGGGCTAAAAGCCCCGCGCCCACAGCGCGCTGTGCAAAGTCCCCATGCCGGTACGCCAGCTTCGGCGCCCTCACTCCAGAATGGACCGGAGCTTTTCAAAACCCATATAGAGCCTGGACTTCACGGTGGAAACCGGTGCGCCTTGCACCGAGGCGATTTCTTCGAATTTCAAACCGTGATACACCTTCAAAATCACTACCTCGCGCTGATCCTCAGGCAGATCCCTGAGCGCTTTCTCTACTGCGAGCCGATTCTCGACCGGCATGCGATGAGGCGCCGTCTCCGGGTCCAGCTCAACCCACGTCTTGCCCTGATTCTTGCGCATCTTCGAAAAGCACGTGTTGTGGGCAATTCGATAGAGCCACGCTGAAAACCGTTCGCCGTCCTTCAGCGTATTCAGCTCCCGGTACGCCTTCATAAAGGAGTCCTGGCAAAGATCCATGGCCTCATCCCGGTCGCCACTCAAGCGCAGGATGAAGTTGTAAATGGGCTTTTCCCACTGACGGACCAGAAGATTAAAGGCTTCTGTGTCTCCCTTCAGGACCCTCTCAATGACTTTCTTGTCGTCGAGAGGCTGCCAGGCAATCAGCTTCAAACTCTTTCCTCGCTAAGTAAAGACTCCCATCCCTGCTTAAAAGACGAATGGGGCAGTTCATTCTGACAAAGTGAATGACTAAACGGTTCTATGAGCGAATCTTCTGGAGTAATTCCATGGCCCGGGCGTTGCCCGGTGCGACTGCCAGCACGCTCTCCAGATGCTGGCGGGCGGCGGGAATCTTTCCCTGAAACAGATAGATCTCGGCAACCTTGATGTGGCTCTGCACATTACCTGGCTCGCGCGCGAGTATGTCCTGCAAATGCACGATAGCGGAGTCGAAGTCGGATTTTTCAATATAGAGGAGCGACAGGTTGTATTGAGCGGCATTCATTGTGGGATCGATCATCAAGGCAGACCGATATTTTTCGATTGCCCGATCCTTTTCGCCGGCCCTCGCAAGGGCAAACGCGTAGTTGAAGTACAGGAGAGTGCTTGACGAATTGAGCTTTTCCGCTTGCTCAAAATAGGTCACGGATTCCGCAAAGCGCTCCTGCAGGGATCTCAAAGCTCCCAGGCAGTATAGGACCCGCAATTCGTTTCCTTTTTCTTCGAGCTTCGCGGCCAATTCTGCCGCATAAGCTTCACCCTCACCGCTCGCGTGGATGACGGCCACCAGGCTGTCCTGGACCCAGAGTTCACCTGGAAGAAGTTCAGCACTTTTCTCAAGGGCAAGACGGGCTTCGCGTAAAGCTTCGGACTTCTTCGTCAGCAGGTCTTGCTCATCAATCTGCCCTCTCAGGGTCTCGAGGTCGTCGGCATTGCGCCGATATGCGACACCGATGTCGTTATATAACCGTCCGAACGTAGTCTCGTCGGAACCTGCCGCAGTTGCCTCATTGACGGCCCTCTTGAAACTATCTATCGCTTCGGCATATCGGCCACCATTCAGATAAAAACTACCCAGGGTCTCCAGCGTGCTGATGCGGCCTTCGGGAACGTTTTCCAGTCCTTGTTTAAGGGCAGAAATAGCGTCATCGAGTTGGCCTCGATTCAAGTAGGTCAAAGCAAGTCCGTTGTACCCCCTCAATTTGCCGGGAGACTTGGCAACGATGTCTTTGTATAGACTGACCTCATCGCGCCAGACTTCATTACGACGCGTCGTTGCGACCATGAGTACAAGGAGAGTCCCCACTCCCAGTGCGGTCACTGAAGCAACTGCCTTCCGGTCCGCCACAAATCCGACAACCCACTCAAGGAACATCGGAAAAGCGAAACTGATGCCGGCAAGCGGCAGATAGAGCCGGTGTTCGAATATGTAATCCACTATCGGGACGAAACTGGACGTTGGACCCAGAGTGATAAAGAACCAAAGGATGCCAAAGGCATATGCCGGCGCGGTATTTTTGATCCTGCAGGCAATTCCGATCAACGCAAAAATGACCATCGAAGATACGATGACCGCGGGCTCCAGTATTGAAAGAGACGCCTTGAAATCGTGATCCAGATTGAGGTCCATGGGCAGGACAATCAATTGGATATACTTCATGATGACGCGCGACTGCGTCAGCAGGTAGTGCCACGGCGAGAGTGTGAGTCCCGTATTAAGAGATGGTCTCAGGAACACCAGGACGATGTAGACCGAAGCGATTAGACCGCCGACCAGGAACGGGAGATAGAAGCGCCACCGGGAAAGAATCGAAGCGACACTCGTGCGTGCGATGAAGAGGTAATCAATGAGAAAAATGGCGGCAGGCAAGGTTATTGCCGTTTCCTTTCCGGTGAGTCCGAACAGCAGCAAAAGCGACACCATGCCGCTTGTGACAAATCCAATCTTGTGGGAGGGAACTCTTACGAACAGGAAGATCGCGCCTAGATAGAAGAACGTTGAAAGCAGTTCCGAGCGGCTCGAGAGGTAGGTCACCGATTCGGTCTGAAGCGGATGCAGCAGGAAGAACCCTGCAGTCAGGAAGCTGTATGCTCGGACCCTGATCTCATCCACCAGCCTGGGAAACAACTGCATCCCAATCGCGAATAGCAGTATCCCATTCAGCAGATGAAGCGCCAGGTTTGTTAGGTGGTATCCCCAAACGTCCGAGCCGCCAACGAAGTTATTCAGGGCGAAGGTGAAGGCCAGCAGGAAGCGGGATCTGAGGAAGGCTGTCGGCGTCAGGTAATCGCTTATTGGAACTTCAAAGGTGTTGCGGATGGAATAGAGGTCGTCGAAGACGAAGGGGCCGTCGAACGAATTCCGGTACGCGATTGTACCCAAAAACAACAACCCGACGACGGGAAGCAGTTTAACAAAGGGACTTACCGCAGTGCTTCGAACCTTGTTTCGTCCTTGTAGAATATTGTCACGCAATGAAAAACCGATCCTCGCCCAGAAAACCAAGTGCCGTACACTTACCAGCCAACAGACCTCGTATTCAAGCCAAAAGCCGTGGCGAATCTATCGATAGATCTTGACTCGTTCTCGCAAGGGATGGCGAAGGAACTCAAACCCAAAGGTCATGAGGCCGACGAAGTTACTTCGGTCAATAGCGGTAACCTGCCGGAAGGCGATAAGCAAAACCATGTACACGGGCGCAAAAATAAGGAAATCGGCGGACAACTTAAGCGGAATCAACAGGCGTGCTTCCGTAAGGGCCGGCAATCCTGGAAATTCGCGATGCACCAACAAAACCGCCACGCTGGCAAGGCCGGCCGACAGAATCGGCCGGGCATAGATCCCCTGCAGTGCCGTCCAGACCGAAGTCTCGACGTACTTCTGATGAAACATGACGAGCAGGTAAACGGCAGATATGACGAGCGCTGCCGATGTGCCGGCTG
>CAMAWS010000453.1 GCA_945861845.1 Candidatus Sulfopaludibacter sp. SbA3
GGTGATGCCTTTGGGAAGTATCGGCATGATGAAGGAGCATGTGTCGTTCACGACGAAGAATCCGCCGGTATCCAGCGAAGCGGCCCTGGGTATCGCGCGAGCGTTTATCGTTCCGGAGGATCTCGGAACACCCGCGGGTGCAATCGCGCTTCGCGGAGCAACAAATTTCCAGACGCCTGCCGGCTGGGATACGGTGTACACGCCGATCTTCAACATGATCGAGCGGCCGGTAGCTCCGATGCTGATTGTCCGCGTCGAAACGGACTGGTACCCGCACGAGACCGAATTCCGTTATGTTCTCGAACCCGGGGAGGGGATTCCCGGATCGCACACCATGCCTATCGGACAGGTCTTCTTCGTTCCGCGCGAAGAGGTCACATTGCGAGATTGCACCGAAGCCGAACTGGAAGCGATCTTCAAGGCGAAGGAAGAATTCTTCCGGGAGAAAGCCGCCCACAAGATCACGACCCCCTACGGACTTCAGTACAGCCCGCACTATCTCAAACAGAGCCGCGAGCAGAAACCTTAACCTCTCTATTCTTGCAGAAATGCGATCAATGGCGTCAGCGTGAGCGGGCTGAGGATGGTTGATAAGAAGACGCAATTCGTGACGAACGATGGTGCGACGTCGAACTCAAGGGCCAGGATTGTGGTTACGACCGCGGCAGGCATTGACGCCAGTATTACGCTTGCCTGACGGGCAGTGCCCTCCAGCCCCAGCAAACCGGTGAGTCCGAGAGCGACGATGGGCGCGACCACGAGCGACAGCCCTACTGCCAAGCCAACCACTGATGGACGCTCCGCAACCTTGGCCCGTTCGAACTGCATTCCCAACACCAGGATCATGATCGGCAAAGCCGCATCGCTCAGCAAGCTTATTGGACGCATCAGGCCGGCCGGAACGGAGATCCCGCCAGCCATAACAACCAACGCAGCTGTGACGCCATAGATGGCAGGCACTCTTGCAATCCCGCGAAGGGCCTGCGGAATGCTGCGTTTTCCGGCCGCGGCCAGAAACACGCCCAGCGTGTACGTCAGCGTCGAACTGACAACGAAATAGGCCGTCGCGTGGGAAAGCGCTTCTGGTCCGAACGCGAAAAGCACCACGGGCAGGCCGAAGTTTCCGCTGTTCGAGAACATCACCACGAGTAGAAACCCGCTCATCTCCGCCCGGCCAAGATGAAGAGGGATTGCAACGGTGCGCGCGATCAATCCCATGACGACAGTGATGAGAACCGCAAACAGCGCCATGCGCCCAACCTGTGGTCCGGTAATTGTTGATGTTGAGAGCATCTTGAACGCCAGGCACGGCGAGAGCGCGTAGAACGCGACATGCGCCATCGTCTTCACATTGGCGTGCAGTTTGCGCGCCAGCAGAAACCCTGCCCCGGCGATCAGGAAAATCGGAAGAATATCGGATGCGAAAATGGATAGTAGAATGCGCACAGCTGATTTTATCGAACTCCGTTCGGGTGCGGATTCTACTATGGCTCAGACAGCAACGATCTATAACCTTGATATCGATCTTGCCGACATGGATCGCGGCGTTTACGAAAAGCTCGATCTTCGCATTGCCCGCCAGCCCTCTGAGACTATCGAATATATGTTGATGCGGGTCTTCGCCTACTGCCTGGAGTACGGAGATGGAATCATGTTCACCGAAGGCGTCGCCGCCGGGAATGAGCCCGCTGTCATGCTTCGAGACCTGACCGGGCGGATAACGGCGTGGATCGAGGTGGGCATGCCCGATGCCGACCGGCTACATCGCGGCGTCAAGCTGGCTGGGCGAGGGGCTGTGTATACCCATCGCGACGCTCGAAAACTGATCGCGCAACTTTCGGCAGCCGGAATTCGGCGCCTCGCAGACGTCCCGGTCTTTGCGTTTGACTCGAGTTTCGTTGACGAAGTTGCCGGGCTGCTGGAACGGCGTTCCCAATTGGCTCTATCGATAACGGAAAGGGAGTTCTATCTGCACATTGCCGGCCGATCGTTCACAACGACCATTGTGGAGCATCGAGCTGGCTGATTTTGAGGTGTTGTCCTGCCCCTGCAAGAAGCTATTCTTGACCCCCGGAACATCCCTTGATAACATCGCCCGCGAATTCCCTTTCAAAGGTCTAACTTGCACAGGAATATACGGGTATATAAAAGGATGAAAAAACTCAGAGGGTTTGTGACGGGAGCCGGTGCCGTGATCTGCATTCTGATGCTGGCGGGGACGTCGGCAGAAGCGCGGCAGGCGCAGCGGCGGGTCGGAGGAAAGCCGGACCTGAACGGTATTTGGCAGTCAATGAATTCGGCTGCCTGGAATATTGAGGATCATCAGGGAGAAATGGGAGTGGCTCCGGGTCTGAGTGTTGTCGAGGGCGGTCAAATTCCTTACCGGCCGGAGGCTCTTGCAAAGAAGCAGGAGAACTTCGCGAACCGGGCCACGGCAGATCCGACGGAAGCCAATTGTTACCTGCCTGGCGTTCCGCGGATTACCTACATGCCGTTCCCGTTTAAGATTACGCACACACCGACGGCCATCGCGCTCTCGTACGAATGGACTCACGCGCTACGTACCGTTGTCATGGACGGCAGTCCGCATCCCGAGACTCCGGAAGAGAACTGGATGGGCATTTCGCGAGGGCGGTGGGAAGGCGACACGCTGGTCGTGGATGTCAGAAACTTCAACGACCAGACATGGTTCGATCACGCCGGTAATCATCATAGCGAGCAGCTTCGTGTAACCGAGCGCTACACCATGACGGGTCCTGACAGTATCCAGTACGAGGCCACCATTGAAGATCCAAAGGTGTTCACGAGACCCTGGAAAATGAGCATGCCTCTTTATCGCCGCAAGGAACCGAATGCGCGTTTGTTGGAATACGAATGCGCTTATTACCTGCAGGAAAAAATATACAAAGACGCTCCGTTCTTTTAGTAACTGGCTAAACACCGAAGGAGGTGTGAAGGTGAGAAGTAAATTGTTCAGAGTAAGTATCACGCTAGTGCTTGTGATTACCGCCGCAGCGTTTGTTTCGACAGCTGCTTTTGCTCAGGCAAGGCCCGCTCCCGCGGCAGCGGCAAAGCCGGCGTACACGCCCGCGAAGACCCCGGATGGCCAACCTAAGATAACAGACGGAATCTGGAATCGACGAGGCGTGGGTGGGCTCGACCAGGGTTCATTGGAAGCAGAAGCGCAACGGCCGAACAACCCGCTTGACGCAACGGCAAGGAATCCTGTTTCGGTATCGGCCCGTCCGGACGGACTGAATAACACCGACAGGGGATTCCTGGATCAGTTCAGCGAAAAGCTGGGTCTTGGCGGCGACGACCCGGATCAACCGGCGCAACCGCGAGGGCGGGCGTTGATGGGTATCGCCG
>CAMAWS010000454.1 GCA_945861845.1 Candidatus Sulfopaludibacter sp. SbA3
GACGCTGGCGCCTCCCGCCACGGCGCGCTCCATGGCCTTGTCCACGTCCGCGACGTACACGAAGATCACTACCGGCGAACTGCCATCGAGGTTCGGCGCACGGCTCGGAAGTCCGGGCCACTCGGCCTCGATCATAATCATCGCGGGCCCTATTGTCATCAGTGCGTGCGCTACGGCCCCTTCCGGACCAGGCCTCCGCAGTTTTTCCCCGGCGCCAAAAAAGTGTCCTTGCAGAAATCGATCTCCGCCGCAACGTCGCGGCAATACAGCCTCGGCATCACGACCGATGCACCGTCCGGTATTCCCTTCGCCAAACTTCCCATGTGTGTCCTCACCTCCAAGCAAACGCCTCCCCGACAACCGGGCCTTGTTCAGATCCTGATCCGCGAACGGACCTTTGCTGGCCTCAAAGCTGCCCGTGCTCGGGGTCGCAAGGGGGGCCCCCCGCCGAGCTTTCGGCCAAGTAGATCAAAACGATCCGGGCGTTGCTCAAGACCGGAATCGCGCGTTCGACCCTCTACCGGGTCGTCAGCAGCCCTGAGGCCTGATTTCAAGGGCTTATAGGCCGTTCCCCAGCCTCAACGTACGTAAATTTCCCTTTCTTGAGGTGACCCCGTCTGGATCACTCGGGGTTATCCGACGACCGATCCCCGCAGGAGTGACATCATGATGTCGCCGATGCTAGCATCATGGTGTGCGAACCACACTTTCCCTTGACGACGACGTTGCCAGTCTGCTGCGCCAGGAGATGCGCCGCTCAGGTAATTCTCTGAAGGGAGCCGTGAATCACTTCCTGCGTCTTGGCCTGATGTCCGCCGATGAGTGCCGGAAAAAGCCGTTTGCCGTGACGCCGCGGCCGCTCGGATTACCTCCCGGCCTCAGCTACGACAGCATCGCCGATTTACTGGAAAACCTGGAAGAAGCTGACCGCCAGTGATCATCCTCGACGCCAACATTCTACTGTACGCCTACGACAGCAGTTCCACCCTACACGTGCGCGCGCGCTCCTGGATAGAACACGTTTTTTCGGAAGGTGAGCCTCTCGGGCTGCCGTGGCAGACGGTCGCGGCTTTCCTGCGAGTGATCACGAATCCGAAGCTTCGAGGCGATTGTTTTACCGTTGAAGAGGCTGTGACTATTGTGGATAAATGGCTTGCGCAGCCGAACGTGAGGCTGCTGGCGCCGGGTGACCGCCATTGGTCCATCCTCAAGCCCGCCATGGTGGACGGTCAGGTGCGAGGTCCGCTGATTACCGACGCGCAACTGGCCGCCCTGACCATGGAATACGGAGGCGTACTTCATACGACTGACCGGGACTTTGCTCGCTTCCCGAGACTGCGGTGGATGAACCCGCTGCAGACCACGGTGCTATGAGTTCGAGTCCACCTACTGCTGCAAGGGACGTTTCAGTTTCCGCCCCACGCTGCCACGCTTGCATCGGCGCATAACCGATTCCCGGCAGAGCAAATTACGCCTGACTGGGCGCACCCGCCAGGGTAGCGTCACAGAACCCGAGATTTGGCCGCAAGGGCCGAACTCACATTTTCAAAGGGATTTCGAAAGGGATAAGTGAGGGTTTGCATGAGTGCCGCAACGAGGTTTGCGCTTTACGCTTGCGCCGCTGCTTTGCTATGGCGGGTGTCGCAGGGACTCGAACCCGATCTCTGCGTACGAAGGAAGGGCTCTAACCGATGATCCGCCCGCTGTGTTTTCTGCTGATCCTAATGCGACACGGAATGTGTCAGCGCCGTTCGGCCGGCTCCTGGAAATCCCGCGAAACCGCCCCTTTAATAGGTCTGAAACCTCGAGCTGAGTTAAACCCAAGATCTTGGCGCCGTGGGTCTGGGTGAGCGCACTCCAACTTGAGGATCCCGGCTATTTTGGCGGCCAAGTGGGCCTTCACCAGCATGCTCTTGCTGTCGCGATACCCAAGGCCGGCATCTACGTTCCCTGAACCTTCCTCGACGGAACGCCCCGGACGACTCGCTGCTTTTTTCATCGCATTGGCTCCTTGGCGATCTGCTCCGCGGCTTTGAGACGCTCACGGCGAAAACGGACGGCGACCTTCTTCCGTGTAAATTTATACGCGATACGATCACAGTTTTTGAGAAAAAGTGTGCCGCCTGTTTTCAAGCACCTACGGGCTTCCACGGCCACCAGCCCGATTTCGCTCTGCTAAGAATCAAGGTGTGATGAACCACAGGAACCTGATTCTCCCGCACGTTTTGCTGGCCATGGCGGTAGTTGCTTGCGCGCAGACCGCCATCGACCTGAAGACTCAAAGCAAGAGCGTCGACTTCTCAGCCGCCGCTACGACCAAGCTTTTCAAGACAGGCACCTCGCTTCCGGTGACCTGCTCCGTTGGCGAGAGCTACTTCAAGAGCGACGCCCTCAACGGCGATCACCTCTACGGCTGTACCGCCCCAAATTCGTGGGCACTGTTTGGAGGCGCAAGGCCGAACTATGGAGTCTCGTTTTCCTCGCAGACAACGGTATTGATCCCGGCGGCGGTGCATGGCTTCGCCAGCGCAAATCTTACGGTCGATTGCTTCGACAGCGGAACGCCGGCGCGCAATATCGAGCCGAATGCCGTCACTATCGACGCCGTGTCTTACGATGTAACCGTCTCCTTCTATTCCGCCCAGACCGGGAAATGCGCAATCAACGGGAGCGGCGGCGGGGGCGTCACCATCGCGTCCAATAGCGGAGTGGCAGTCGATCCAGGTGTTGGCGTAACCGTGGCCACGGCCTCCGGCCGCGCTACGGTTTCCATTGATACGGCAGTCGTCCCGACCTACCTGACTGGTTCGGCCTCGCTCAGCTTCAACGCGATCCCCGCCGCATCCTGTACGGAAGTCACCCTTCCTCTTAACGGAGCGGCCACGGGCGATGCAGTATCCGCCGGCTGGCCTCCGACCCTGGGTGCTGGTCTCGCCGGTACCATGTTCGTCCCCGCGGGAAATACGATTGCCGTACGGCTATGCAACGTCACCACCTCGTCTATTGAAGGATTTCTCGCGGATTTTCGGGCCACCATCGTCAGGAACTTCTGAATGTTCCCCACGGCCGCAACGGAAACGGTAACCTAGAGAATTAGAGAGTGTTCGGCTCCATGGCGAAACGAACCGGCTATACCGATATCTGTCACCGCTGTAAGCAGGGTGTACCCAAACGATTAAAGAACTGTCCGCATTGCGGCGTAGATCTGGAACGGCTTAGTTTACGATCCACGCTCGTGAGGATGCTGATAACGCTTTGCGTTGTTCTCATTTTCGGGATTACGATCTGGGTGTTCTACTTGGGCTTGTCGGGAGCGGACATCGGTTCCTTGCCTTGGGTCGACCGCCACGGGTCTATCGCTTCAGG
>CAMAWS010000455.1 GCA_945861845.1 Candidatus Sulfopaludibacter sp. SbA3
ATCGTCATCCTGCGTAAGAAGGGGCTGGCTTCCGCCCAAAAGAAGGCTTCCCGAATTGCGGCGGAGGGAATGGTCGGACACTACATTCACGCGGGTGGAAAACTGGGTGTACTTGTCGAAGTGAACTGCGAAACCGATTTCGCCGCGCGCAGTGCGGACTTTCAGGGGCTGGTAAAGGACGTTGCGATGCATATTGCCGCCCAGAATCCATTGTACGTAAGGCGTGAAGATGTCCCGGCCGAGGAAATCGAGAGAGAGAAGGAAATCTACAAAGACCAGGCGAGAGCTTCGGGAAAGCCAGAACAGATTGTCGATAAGATCGCGGAGGGCAAGCTGGCCTCGTATTATCAAATGGTCTGTCTTTACGATCAGGCGTTTGTCAAGGAGCCCTCTGTGACGGTCGAGCAACTGATTAATAGCCTGGTTGGCAAAATCGGCGAGAACCTCCGCGTTCGCCGCTTCGTGCGATTCAAGACGGGCGAGGGATTGGAGAAGCGATCGACCGATCTGGCAGCTGAAGTCCAGGCCGTACTGAGCGAATGATTCCAGTGCCATCAACTGAGACTACCCCGGCGAAGTACAAGCGGGTTCTGCTGAAGCTGAGCGGTGAAGCCCTTATGGGAGAAACCAGTTTTGGCATCGATCCGCAGGTGGTGGCTCGAATTGCCGAGGAAATTAAGGACGTCCATCGCCTCGGTGTCGAGATCGCCATTGTCATTGGCGGTGGAAACATTTTTCGCGGCCTGACGGCCAGCGCCAAGGGGTTCGATCGAGTTACGGCAGACCACATGGGAATGCTCGCAACTGTTATCAATGCGCTGGCGCTGCAGGACGCGCTCGAGAAGATTGACGTCTTTACGCGCGTACAATCAGCTATAGAAATGAAAGAAGTAGCTGAACTGTTCATCCGGCGGAGGGCCATTCGGCACCTTGAAAAGAAGCGCGTTGTTATTTTCGCGGCCGGCACGGGAAACCCGTATTTTTCTACCGATACCACGGCAGCTCTACGGGCGATGGAGATCAAGGCGGAGGTCATACTTAAGGCAACCAAGGTCGACGGCATCTATGATGCTGATCCGGTGAAAGTACCGAATGCGAAGTTCTTTCCGGAAATTTCATACCTCGATGTACTTACGCAGGGCCTGGGTGTTATGGATACGACGGCAATCTCGTTATGCATGGACAATCACGTGCCCATCATTATTTTCAATATCAAGGGAAGCGGGAATATAAAGAGGGTTATTCTGGGCGAGAAAATCGGTTCGTTGGTTTATTAGGGTGGCCAGACAAGCTGGGGGACAGATATGAGTGCGAAAGATGAAATTGCGAATATACGGAAGCGCATGGACAAGGCAATTGAAGACATTCAGAAGGAGCTTGCAACGATTCGGACAGGCCGCGCTTCGATTTCGATTCTCGATAACATTCAGGTCGATTACTACGGTGTGCCTTCCCCCATCAATCAGGTTGCTCAGTTGGGGGCCCCAGAACCTACGCTCATAACAGTCCAGCCATATGACGTCTCAATGGTGGGACCTATTGAAAAGGCGATCCGCGCGTCGGATCTCGGTCTCAATCCATCCAATGATGGTCGCCTCATTCGGATTCCACTTCCTCCCCCCACCGAAGAACGCCGCAAGCAACTTGCCAAGCATGTTCACAAGGTACTTGAGGAACATCGAACAGCGATTCGCAATATCCGCCGCGACGGGAATGAGCACATGAAGAAAATGTTCAAGGACAAAGCGATCTCCGAAGATGAAGAAAAGCGGTCGCTGGACGAAGTCCAGAAACTCACCGACGACTATATCCACAAGGCCGAAGAGATCGCAAAGAAGAAGGAACAGGATATCCTTACGATCTGAAGTCTCCCGGCCGATACGCCTCAAACGTTACCGGGAGAGTGGTTTCTGCATCAAAACAAAGATAAGGAGCGTAGGTGAAATCTAATCGCGTAAGTAATGTAGTGCTGGGACTGGTTACGGGACTTCTAGCCACGCTTATTCTCCAGTCATTCCTGAATACGGGTTCGAGTCAGACTATTGTGCTCGGTGTAATCGCCGGTTTGCTCGTGGTATTGGTGCTGTTGCCCCTGATGCACCGAGGGCCTGTTCCTGTCGAATATAAGCTTGTTGCCGTAAGCGCACTCGATGAACCGACGCTCCGCGAATTGGGTAAAGAAGGCTGGAACCTTGTTTGGATCGATCCGACCGCTGCCAGGGGCGTGTTTAAACGTTGAGGTTTTCGGCACTGGGATGCGTCTAAAGGACCGTGTAGCGATCGTCACCGGAGCAGCAAGGGGTATTGGTCAGGCCTATGCGCTCGCCTTGGCACGCGAGGGCGCCACAGTTGTAGTTGCAGACGTCCTTGCATGTTCAGAAACCATCGCCCAGATCCGTGAGAATGGCGGTCAGTCACTGGGACTCACGGTGGACGTCGCTGACCCGCAAAGCACCGAGGCAATGGCTGCCAACGTCCTCCTTCATTTTGGGCGAATCGACATTCTCGTCAACAACGCAGCTGTCTTCGATGGTCTCGAACTTATTCCTTTTGAGGAGATATCGGAGATGGAGTGGGATCGGGTAATGGCGGTCAACGTCAAAGGTTTGTGGCTTTGTTGCAAGGCCGTCGTGCCGGCAATGAAGAAACAGGCCAGAGGGCGGATTATCAACATATCGTCCGATACCATCTGGCTGGGGCGGCCGTTCCTGCTCCATTACGTCACATCCAAGGGCGCTGTCTTTGTGTTCACTCGCGCGCTGGCACGTGAATTGGCTGGAACAGGAATCAACGTAAACGCCATTACGCCCGGGTATACCGTCACAGGATCCACAGAGGCGCGAGTGGATCCGGACACGATTGCTCGAAGAGCGGCCGCCGTGGATAGACAGATTATCAAGCGGAATGAAAGACCCGAAGATCTGACCGGGACGGTAGTCTTTCTTGCCTCGGATGAGAGCGAGTTCATTACAGGCCAGACAATAAACGTCAATGGTGGCGCGACGCATCACTAGAAACGAACTAAGGCACCGCCTGCCGTTGCTATCCTGCCTGATTTCAGAATCATAACCTGCGAGATACACTGAGGCCGTGGCCTTATACTACGCTCTTCGTTTGTATCGGTGACTCAGATTAAGAAGCATTGGTTTAGGCGCCGCTAATCTACTACAAGCGTCAACCGTAAATACCTATTTCCCCATTCTGATGACGCGGAGGACAGTGGCAAGTACGCGGCGTTGAACTATCCGCATGATCCTGAAAAAAGCAGTTGAACCGCCAAGACGCCAAGTTCGCCAAGCAACACGAAGGGCATCTTGGTTTTTTGGCGCTCACCAATCAGGTGATGTCGATAAATTCACAGAAAC
>CAMAWS010000456.1 GCA_945861845.1 Candidatus Sulfopaludibacter sp. SbA3
CGAGCCAGATGGATACGTTTGATCCCAAGGACGGCCCGTGGAACCCTCCCGACGCCGATATCCGGCAATATCCCGGTGGAATCCTCCTATCAAATACGTACTTCCCGCAATTGTCGAAAATTACCAACGACCTTGCTGTTCTTCGTTCCGTTTCCAGCTGGGAAGCCGAACATACCCGCGGCCAGTTTTACATGCAGACGGCGCATCCCTCCAACCCCGCATTCGTTGCGGAAACTCCTCATATTGGAGCAGTGGTTGGACTCGAAAAAAGCACGGACGACCGGCTGCCCCCGTTCTTTACCCTCAACTCGAATGCGGGGCAGGGTGCGACGTTCCTGGGAGGAAAGCTTCAACCGATGACGGCGCCGACTAACGCAGGCGGCCTGGCAACCCTGGAACACAGTTTCTACGGCACCGCCAGCCAGTCGCGGTTCGAAGAAAAATTCAAGCTGCTTGAAGATCTCGAGGGGCCCTTGCGCGCCGCACCGTTCGACAGGCGAATGGCCGACCACGCCGATTTCTACAAATCTGCCAGGCAGTTGATGTACCAGCAGGGAATATCGAATGTCTTCCGGTTCACTGCCGATGACACCGGGCGGTATGGAGACACGAATTTTGCACGCTCGCTCATCGTTGCCCGCAACGCGATCCAGGCAAAGAGCGGGACGGCGTTCGTGAACGTCACTCAACAGGGATGGGACACGCACCAGAACATGTTCGATCGCCGCTACAGCCCCAGTATTTATCAACTCACGAACGAACTCGACCGCGCGGTCGGCGCGCTGGTAGAGGACCTTAAGGCCAGCGGTGATTTCGCCCAGACCCTCATCGTGATGATGGGCGAATTCGGACGAACGCCGGGAGCCTTGAATTCGCGGGGCGGCCGCGACCACCACAAGTACGCAATGAGCGTGGCGATGCTCGGTGGCGGAATCAGGGGAGGCCGCGCAATCGGAGCTACGGACCGGAATGGCGACCGGGTCAGCGAGCCGGGCTGGAGCGCGCAGCGCCCGATCGTCATGGAAGATATTGCATCGACGATCTATTCCGCGCTCGGCATCAACTGGACCAAGAGCATTACGGACACGCCCTCCGGCCGAAAGTTCGAGTACGTTCCATATGCCGAATACGGAGTCTATACGGCAGTGGAGGAAGTGTTCGGTTGAGAATTTTCCGTTTCCTGGCAGTCTTTTGCCTCGTCACCACGGCGTCTGGATTTGCACAGACTCGTGCGGTACGCATTCATCTATTCGTTGACCAACCCCGGCTCATTTCCGGACAGCAAACCCGCATTCTGGCTTCGGCCCGTAATTCTGACGGCTCGCTGCGGCTGAGCGATCAGTTCAGTTGGCGATCCAACAACACAAGTATTGCCACTGTGGATGCGGACGGAATGGTAACGGCGCGTGGCCTGGGTATTACGGAGATTGTAGCCTCGCTGACCAACCTGTCGGCAACCGTTCGCATGCAGGTCCTGCCGCTCAGAATCGATGTGTCTCCCTCATCGAAGGTTGTGGTCGTTGGAGACCAGTTCCAGTTCCGGGCCACCGCTCTAAACGTCGAGCAGCAACCGATTCCCGGGGTGAACTTTGTATGGCAGGTCATTGGAGCCGGAGGTTTCCAGACCCAGGCTGCGCGAATCGACGGTACCGGAATGCTGGTTGCCGGCGCTGTGGGCGCATTTACGGTGGTTGCATCGATCAACTATCCAGCGGGACAGGGCCAGTTCGCGCCGCAAGTTTCCGGCAGCGCTCCGCTCGAAGTGCGCGCGCCAGCAGCGTACCGCCTCACCCGGTTGCTTTCATCGGACGAGGTGCTGCCATCGGCTTCTTTGCGGCCGCCATCGGGCAATCGCAGAATCGCCGTCAATGATGCCGGCCAGGTCGCATTTAACGCGTCGCTGAATGGCATGACCAGCGGCGTGATGCTCTATGACCGGGGTATCTTCGACCTGCTGGTCGGTACCGGGACACCGGGACCCCTGCCCGGCGGCGTTATCACGGGCATCGAGCCGCCGGTTATCAACAGTCGCGGTGACGTTCTGACCCTTGCCGGGATTGATGCTCAACCCGGGAGCGCGCTGGTGCTTGCGTCCCACGAAGGAAAATCCTTCGTCTTGCTCGAGGGTGAATCCGCAGGCGGCTTCGAGAATCTGCGGTTGTGCTGCAACCTTGGTTTTGACCTGAACGACAACGGCGACATTGCCTTCGCTGCGCAATTCCAATTGCCCGAGAGTTCCATTGGGGAGAGTGGGCTATTTGTGCGGTTGGAATCGGGCGTTGAACTGGCGTGGCGGCAGGGCGAGCCCCTTCCGGGGATGTCCAGCGTGATTGCCGTAAACGAGATTGGGATTGATCGCGCAGGGACGCTCTATTTCAGGGCATGGAACGGCACGGCCAACGCCATTTATCGAAGAGAGCGCTCCAGTAGTCCCGTGAAGGTGATTGGAACCGGCGATTCTTTTGCGGGTTCGACAGTCCGGAATATTCTCGATCTGGCGAATTCGGCCGATGGCGCCATGGCGTTCGTCGTGGAAGTCGAGGGCGGACAGGTGTACTTGTCGCGCAGAACAGCGGCGCGAACCGAGACCATCGCCTTGAGGTCGTTCGGGAATCGCCTGGCAATGGCTTCCAACGGCAGCGTAGCATTCGTCGCCGACATGGGAATCGGTTCAGCGTTGTATCGGTGGCAGGGCGGCAATCCGTCTCTGGTCCTGGCTGAAGGGCGGCTCTCTCCCAACGGCGAGCCGATTCGAAGCATAAACGCCGTTGCCATTACTGCAGACGGCAGGGTTTTTGCCGACGTCGCAACCGTAGACAACCAGTTCGTCGTGGTTCGGGCGGCGCCTGACCCGTCGCTGCTTTTCCAGGCGGGCAGTCACGTCAACGTCACGGCGAGCATAAACATAAGCGGCCTGGCATCCGGAAGTGACGGCGGAGATCCTTACCTGCTCTTCGGTGGAGGGCGCGCCAATCTCTTTTCATTGAATTCACGGGGTCTCATTCCGCGATTGCTTAACGGGGACCGCCTCCCGGACCGGTCCATCTTTGATGGAGTGGATTCGATCGCTTACCAGAACAGCCAGGGACTCTATTTCAGCACTGCGGGCAATATTTATCGTATCGCCGGTGGCCGCGTTGAAGTGTTAATGAGCCACAACACGATCGCGAGCGACGGAGTATTGCTTTGGAGCACTGTCCTGCTCGCGGTAAGCGAAAACGGGATGGTTCTGTTGAGAGCCGACACCGACCAGCAGCATTCGCGCTTGCTTCTCCTGGCCAACGGCCGCACAACTGTCCTGGCATACGGAGCGGGGAATCCCCTCTGGAGGACGCCGAGTCCTGCCGGGGGTACGATAAGAAAC
>CAMAWS010000457.1 GCA_945861845.1 Candidatus Sulfopaludibacter sp. SbA3
CGCGGGGCTTCAGCCCCGTGCAAAGTTCCAGAAAATTCCTGTTTGATCCTTGCACGGGGCTGAAGCCCCGCGCCCACAGCTGCGCCTCAATCCGTCATTTGACACATTCCCGGTTGTGCCGCGCCGCATCGGCCGCAACCGGCATCCATCGCGGAATTGTTGGAAGAACTGCCGGACGGTGCGGCTACCGCAAACACAGATAGTTGTTTTTCAATGTTCTCGCTGTTGCAATGAATGCAGTCCGTGGGCGAGTCAAAGCGGGGAACGATTCGTTCAAAGGGCCGGCCGCAGTCGCGGCAGATGTATTCGAATATTGGCATATCAGTTTCTTGAAGAAGCGGGTTCCACCCAGTCCGCAATAAAGACGTTGGTTTCGCCCGGGTTCGCGGCGTGGCGATTCGACGCCCAGATCATTTTCTTTCCGTCGTTGGTAAACATCGGGAATCCGTCAAATCCCTCATCGAATGTGATCTGCTGCAGGCCGGTTCCATCCCTGTTGATCAGGTACAGATCGAAATTGGGACTGCGGGGATTCGGGTTATTGACATTGGAAGCAAAGACGATCTGCCGTCCGTTGGGATGAAAGTACGGAGCAAAATTTGCGGCCCCATTCGACGTAAGCTGCCTTTTCTGACTTCCATCGGCCCGCATGAGCATGATCTCGAGCTTTGCCGGCATTACAAGATCCTTCGCGAACAGGTTCTTATATTGTGTGACTTCTTCCGGTGTCCTGGGCCGGCTTGCGCGGTAAACGATCCACTGGTTGTCCTGCGAATGAAAGGCGCCGCCGTCGTACCCGAGTTCATTCGTGAGCCGCCGTGGCTGGCTGCCGTCGAGGTTCATGTCGTAGACATCGATATCGCCGTCGCGGACCGACGTGAAAACGATCTTCTTGCCGTCGGGGGAGATGGTGCCTTCGGCGTCATATCCGTCGGTTGACGTCAGGCGGCGGATGTCGGATCCATCGCGCCGCGCCGAAAACACGTCCCATGCACGATAGAGAGGCCATACGTAGCCCAGGGAAGGATCAGGCGTGGGTGGGCAGTCTGGAGTTCCCAGGTGCGTTGAAGCGTAAATAATCCGGGCGCCGTCCGGAGTGAAATATCCGCAGGTCGTGCGTCCCCCGGCAATGCTGACCCGCTTCACGTTTGATCCGTCCGTATTCATGGTGAATATCTGGTCGCACTTGTATGGAGCCCGCGTCGACTGGAAGATGATTTGTTTCCCGTCAGCAGAGAAATACGCTTCGGCATTCTCGCCGCCGGACGTCAATTGCCTGATGTTCCGGAGTTGCGTCTCTTTGGCATGAGGCTGAATCGCCTGGGGCGCAGCCAGATATAGTGCTCCGCTCAAGGTCAAGACTACGAGCGGAATGAAAACCATTGTTCGCTTCATAAGTGCCTATCTCCTGGCTTCCAGCGTAACGTTCACTTTCAAGTCCTGGCCGTTGCGCTTGACGACCACGGGCACGACGTCACCAACCATCTTTGTGCCCAGAGCGTATGTAAAATCGTACAGGTTCTGGATGGGTTTGCCGTCAAATTCGATGAGAAGATCGCCGCCCTTCAATCCCGCCTTGGCTGCCGGGCTGTTTGCAGTGACGTCTGCAAAAAGGACGCCGTCGACGTCGTCACGAAAATCCGGGACCGATCCAAAGGCCGGGCCGTAGCCGGTTGTGCCGCCGCCACCACCACCGCCCGATGGCCGCGGCCGTTGTACCTCGGTGTACTGAAGCCGATCGGGACCGTTGGCGATGCGGTCAATCATCATATAAGCAAGCGACAGCACTTTCATGGCGTCGGGAGCATTGATTTTGTCCGATGTGTCCGATGGCTTGTGATAGTCCGAATGGAGGCCCGAGAAGAAGAACAGCACGGGAATTTTCTTGCTGCTGAACGACATGTGGTCGCTGCCGCCGTACCCTGAATCCGAGTAATCCAGATTCAGCCCGACAGCCCGATTGAACTCCTCGGCCCAGGATCTGAAATTTGGCGAGGTTCCAACGCCTCCCAGGTACATGCGGTTGTTCGACACCCTGCCGATCATGTCGAGATTGACCATTCCAACGATACTCGCCTGCGGAATGGTTGGATTGTTCACAAAGTATGAAGATCCCAGCAACCCTAATTCTTCGCCCGCGAACGTCATGAAGAGCACCGACCGCTTCAAATTCTGCTTGTTCTGAGCTGCCAGCCGGGCCAGTTCCAAGACGCCGGAAGTGCCTGACGCATTATCGTCTGCGCCGTGGTGGATCTGTCCGATCTGCGATGGCGCCAGCGAATTACGGTCGCCAAGGCCCAGGTGATCGTAGTGCGCCCCAACCACAACCCACTCCTTTGCCAGCGCCGGGTCCGACCCGGTTACGGCAGCCATGACGTTCTTCACGGTCTTTCGAACGCGGGTAATATCGGTTGCGATTTTTATTCGAGTGCCCGGCAGATCGAAAGACTGTGGCTTGAGATCCATGTCGATCTGTTTCTGAATCGTGGCGAGATCTTTTCCGGCCGCAGCAAGAAGACCGGTGAACGGCCCGCGACGGGAGTGAACGGCCGGGAGGCCCAGGTTTTCGCTCTCCGCGCCCTTCGTTGCCGGCCCGACTTCTTCGTTGTCGTGGTTGAGGTCGGTAACGAAAACGATTCCCCTCGCGCCATGCCGCTTGGCGTTAATGGCCTTGTTAATGAATGTTGCGTGTTGAGTGAAGCTCTTGCCGCTGAACTTGCTGTTTGCGTCCGCCTCCTGCGGCTCGTGCCGCAAGACCACGACAATCTTGCCGGTTGCGTCGATCCCGCCGTAGTCGTCGTAACTCAGCTCGGGTGCGGTAATGCCATATCCCGCGAAGACCGCCGGACCTTCAAGCTCTGCAGTACCTGAGAAAGGAATGGGAACGAAGTCCGCATTGATTTTCAGATTGCTTCCGCCGATCGCAAGCTCGTTCCTGGTTCCGATCTCGGCTCCCGTTGTAAGCTCGAAGTTCTGGAAAAATGTTTCGTTGCTGCCGGCCGGCCTGAGTCCCCACACGCGGAATTGAGATGCGATGTAGTCGGCCGCCTGTTCCAGCTCGGGAGAGCCGCTGGCCCGGCCTGTCATCTCATCGCGCGACAAATACGTGACATTGTTCATGTACCTGTCGGGCGACAACCCAGCGACTGTCGCTGACGCTTCGCGCGTTTGCGCGGGCGTGACGAGCGAGTTCAGGTACAACGAACACGAAACGACGACTGCTGCTAACGCGATGGCGACGGGATAGTGACGCTTTTCCATGGGGACTCCTGACGATGCTCTCGGGGAATTAGAAACTGCCGGCCATGATAGCGGCAAACCCACCGGCCATGCAAACCGGGGGGGGTAGAAAGAGATC
>CAMAWS010000458.1 GCA_945861845.1 Candidatus Sulfopaludibacter sp. SbA3
CCCTGCGCTCTGATTCAAGTTGCGGTGTCGGCGAATTTCTCGACCTCGTGCTTCTCGGAGAGTGGTGCAGCCGAACGGGGCTCGACTTGATTCAGATTCTCCCCGTTAACGACACGGGGCTTGATCCTTCCCCATACAACGCACAGAGCGCGTTCGCGCTGAACCCGGTCTACATGAGGCTGGAGAACGTTCCGGGATGGGACCTTTGCCTGGACGAAATCCGCAATGCCCGGCAGTCTTTCGAAGCTGAAGAGAGATTGCAGTATGGAAGCGTGCTCCGCTTCAAGATGGAGATGCTTCATCGAATCTTTCGAAACAACCATGCCGCCATTGCCGCCGACGAAACGCTGCGGCAATGGATTAGCGCAAATCATTGGCTCAAGGCATATTCGGAGTTCCTCAGACCAACAAATGATCTTTTCATTGCGTGGGTCCAGTATCACCTCGACCGCCAGCTGAATGATGCCGCACTGAAACTCGATGCCATGGGCATCGCGCTCAAGGGCGACATTCCAATCCTCTTGTCAGCCGAAAGCGCTGATGTTCGGGCCAACCCTTCATTGTTCGATACCAAGCTTCGCGTTGGCGCTCCTCCGGACATGTTCTGCAAGGAGGGCCAGAATTGGAAATTCCCGTCCTTCCGCTGGCCGGAAATGGAGCGCGACGGCTTCGCATGGTGGCGGGAACGGCTTCATCGGGCGTCTCGTTTCTATCACGCCTGCCGCATTGATCACGTGCTCGGGTTCTTCCGGGCCTGGATCATTCCAGAGACCGAGGAATCCGCATCGCTCGGCTACTACATGCCCGCCCGCAGAATCAGCGGTGAGGAACTTTCACAATACGCAGGTCTCAAGAAGAGCGAGATCGAGGAACTGCTCCACTCGCACGCGCTGGTCAGCACGGAAAGCGGCTACGCGGCGGCGTGGTACTGGCCACATTCCCCCGCATTCATGAGCCTCGACGAGCGCAAACGATCGAAATTGCGGACCTTGATCGAAGCTTACTGGAACGGGCAGGAAGAGCTTTGGCGGGAGCACGGCAGAAAACTGCTGGGCGCCATCGCAAAATCCTCGGACATGCTGGTGTGCGCAGAAGATCTCGGCGTCGTTCCCAAATGCGTTCCTGAAGTACTGGAAGAACTCGGCATCCTGGGTCTACGCGTGGAGCGCTGGTCGGGCCAGGACGGGCGCATCTTGAGCCCTGACCGGTTTCCAAGGCTCACGGTCAGTACGACTTCTACACATGATTCATCGACGCTGCGGGGCTGGTGGCAGGAACAAGGATGGAACCGGGAGGAGTACTTCGGCTGGTTGAACCTGCCGGGAAGCTGCCCCGGCTACCTCACGACGGAGGTGTGCGCCGCCATTCTGGAACGCAACCTGAACTCAAATTCCCTTGTTGCCGTGTTCCCGCTGCAGGACCTCTTCGCCATTCACTACGACTTGCGCACTCCCGATCCAGGGGCCGAGCGCATCAACGTGCCCGGCGTGGAATCCGACGGCAACTGGACCTATCGAATGAAACTGCCAATCGAGTCGCTGCTCACCTATGACCTGTTCAACGACTACCTCAAGGGATTTATTGCAAGGCGGAGAAACAAAGAAATGCGGTGACGTTGACCGTCTCGTAATTGAGCGTCACAATGCCAACATGAAGACAACGACAGTCCGGGAACTACAGTACAACCTCAGCAAGATTCTTCGATGGGTTGAAGATGGTGAAGTCGTGGCAATCACGCGGCACAAACGAGTGGTTGCCAATCTTGTATCTTCGGCTTTGAAAGGTCGGGTTACGGATTGGCCCGATTTTACCGGGCGAGTGAAAGATATTTGGGAAAAGGCCCCGGGTGGACAACCTGCCAGTAAGATTATTATCGACGAACGCAACGAGCGGCCTTGAAGGTTTATCTCGATTCCAGCGCGATCGTTAAGCTCTACATACCTGAAGGTGAAACCGCATCCGTCGCAAGGAAAGCGGGACTTCGCCTCGTGCGCCTCGACAAGTAAGCTGGCGATTCACTGGCTTCGCCGAGGCTGGAATTGAAGCCGGCAGCGGCGCGGCTTCTAAGCGCGCTGAACCTGCTTGCCGTTCAGAACGGTCCCGCCCGGGAAGAACCGCTGGTTGCCTGCCCGCTTGTTGTTGTAGTTGTCCAGGAATTCGAAATTTCCGTCGCGCAGTTCGAGTAACGCCACATCGGCCACCGCCCCCACATTGAGCGTACCGCGGTCGTGGAACACGGGGAATGTACGCGCGGCATTCGTAGTTGCGCACGCGATTGCCTGTGGCACCGTCATGCCGAAGCTCAAGAGTTTGGACATACAGTTTGGGAAGTCGATGACGCCGGTCGTGGGGGAATTGACGTTCCAGTCGGTGGAGAACGTATCCGGCCAGAAACCCGCCTTCATGATGGCCTCGATAGTGTCCCACCTCATATGCCCCGTCTGTCCGTTGCCAACGTCGAACCACACGCCGCGGCGGCGCGCGGCCAGCACTTCGGGCAGGATATGGCCTTTATCGTCAACGATGCTGTTGGGCGGGGGTGCGAACATGTGGGTCACGATGTCGCCTTCCTTCAGTTGATTGAACAACAGCGGCAGCGGCGAAACCGTCTGTCCCATATGGATCATCACCGGCAGGTTGAAGGCGGTCGCCACTTCCTGCGCCCGGCGAAGCACCTCGACATCGTTGGCGCCGGCGACCTCCCGGGACAACCGCGCCTTGATGCCGACGACGAAGTCGCGGTTCTTCGCGATCGCATCGCGCATCGCGCCCACATCGGCCCGGCCGATATCCATCGTGTCTCCTTCGGGAAGAATGCCGGCGCGCCCGATATTGATCAGGCAGCGGCCCAACTGCGGCGCCGTCTTTGCGACGGCGACTGGATCGGCGATGTGATCGGCGCCTTGAGATCCCGCATCGATCCAACCCGTCACGCCGTCCCGCAGCACCTTCCCTGGTCCGCTGCCGTCACGCCCGCAATGGGTGTGGATGTCAATGAGACCCGCTGTGACGATCTTGCCTCGCGCATCGATAGTTTCCGCCGCGCCCGCCGTGATATTGGCCTCGACAGCGGCGATGCGCCCGCCCGAAATCGCCACATCGCGGACCGCGTCCAACCGCACCGAGGGATCGATAACTCGCCCACCCTTAATGATCAGGTCGAAACTCGACTGCGCGCCGAATGCGCCCGTCGCGCGGACAAAGATCGCAGCGCCTGTGGCTGCAGTAACGAATTCACGCCGATTCATCATGGTGAAGGCCTCCTCATGTCTAATTCCCGAATATGCTATCTCAACCTCGGGGTAGATCTGGGGACAGACTCCGAATTCCGTACTT
>CAMAWS010000459.1 GCA_945861845.1 Candidatus Sulfopaludibacter sp. SbA3
CCTTCCGCACCGATACCCTTTCCTGCTGGTCGATCGTGTCCTTGAGGTGGAGCCCAACAAGCGGATCGTCGCACTGAAAAACGTCACGATCAATGAACCGTTTTTCACCGGTCATTTTCCAGCCGCCCCGGTAATGCCCGGAGTCCTTACCATCGAGGCAATGGCGCAGACGGGCGGAATCCTGGCATTGCTGGAAAGAAAGCCCGAAGAACTCAGCAATGCCCTGGTCTATTTCATGGGAATCGACGAGGCAAGATTTCGACGCCCTATCGTCCCGGGCGACCAGCTTCGCATCGAAATGGAAGTGCTTCGGAGAAAAGCCCTCGTGTGGAAGATGAAGGGCCGGGTATATGTGGGGTCCGAGCTCGCCGCCGAGGCCACTTTGCTTTCATCAATAGGTCAGCAGCCATGAGAGCGATGCCGGATGTCAGGACCTTTGCCTCAGCTAGCCTTCTAACTGCCGGCAGCCCATTCCCGACCCCGGACATTTCGTCGCGATGATTCATTCGACTGCCATCCTCAGCCCGGAGTCCCAGATTGCTCCAGACGTATTTATCGGGCCCTACTGCAAGGTTGGCGATCGCGTCCGTATCGGATCCGGTTGCCGGCTGGAGTCGCATGTCGTTATCGACGGTCCCACGACCATTGGAGAGAACAACCGTTTCTTTCCTTACACCAGCATTGGCCTCGATCCCCAGGACTTGAAGTTTCACGGCGAGGAGACGTTTCTTACGATCGGCTCCAATAACGTCTTTCGCGAGTACGTGAACATTCATCGAGGCACCCTGGGAGGCGGCGGTCATACGAGGGTTGGCGATCATAATTTCCTGATGGTAATGGCCCATGTCGCGCACGACTGCATTGTGGGAAACCATGTGATCATGGCGAACGCTGCAACGCTTGCCGGGCACGTTGTTATTGAGGACCACGCTACAATCGGCGCCTACTCTGGCGTGCACCAATTCTGCCGTGTTGGCGTCCACGGATACGTGGGCGGCTATAGCGTCGTTACGAAGGATGTGCTGCCGTATTCAAAGACCGTTAGCGAGCGGAATACCCGCGCGTTTGGCGTGAACTCAATTGGCCTGGAGCGGAAGGGTTTTACCCCAGATCAGATTCGAAACATCCGGACGGCATTCAGGCTCCTGCTTCAGTCCAAGCTCAACACTGCGCAGGCGCTTGAGGCTATCCGCAAAGAGGCGGACTTCCCGGAGGTTCAAGTCCTGGTCGACTTCATCGAGAAATCGGGTCGTGGCGTCATCAAATAAATACGGTCTCATCGCCGGCAATGGGCGGTTTCCTTTTCTCGTCCTCGAGGCGGCGCGTACTCAAGGCATCGAGATGGTTGTTGCTGCGATCAAGGAAGAGGCATTTCCGGACATCGAAAAGCACGCCACCAGCGTGCACTGGTTGTCACTCGGACAGCTCGGGAAACTGATCAAGACCTTCAAAGCAGAAGGCGTCAGCCACGCCATCATGGCTGGCCAGGTAAAGCACAAGCAGATCTTCAGCTCCATTGTCCCGGATCTCAAGATGCTTCAGTTGCTGGCCAGTCTGGCGACAAAGAACACGGATTCGCTCATTGGTGCGGTGGCCAGGGTCCTGGAGAGAGAGGGCATTCACCTTGTGGAGTCCACGACGTTTTTGGGGCCGCTGCTGCCCGGCCCCGGCACGCTTACGAAGCGCAGTCCAACGGACGAAGAGAAACGAGACCTCGACTACGGCTATCGCCTTGCGCGGGAACTCGGCCGCCTGGACGTTGGACAGACTGTCGTTGTAAGTGACGGAGCCTGCGTCTCGCTGGAGGCGATGGAGGGCACTGATGCCGTCATGGAGCGATCGGCTGCCCTGGTTAATGGCCGGCCATTGCGCGTCGTAAAACTGGCAAAACCGAACCAGGATTTGCGCTTCGATGTGCCGGTGATTGGTCCCGCAACCGTACGGCTCATGGCCCGTCTAAGGATCACCGCAATGGCGATAGAGGCGGGAAAGACGCTGATGATCGATCGGGAAGAGCTGTTACGTGAGGCGGATCAACAGGGAATTTCAATTATTGCAGTGGAGTGAGTGCGCGTGACTAAAGTGGCCGTCATCGGAGTCGGGCAGTTGGGACGTCAGCATGCGCGCCTTTATGCTGAACTCGAGGGCGTCGAGCTTGTGGGCGTAGTCGATTTGGCCAGGTCACGGGCGGAAGAAGTGGGGCGCCTTTATAATGCCCCTGTCTTTACCGATTATCGCGAGTTGTTTGGAAAGGTTGATGCCGTCAGCCTGGCGGTCCCTACAACCGATCATGCGCGGATTGGCGTGGAAATCCTTGACAGCGGAATCGACGTCCTGGTTGAGAAGCCGATGGCATCGACGCTGGACCAGGCCGATGCGCTCGTTGATGCCGCCCGGCGAAACAAGCGCCTGCTGCAGGTGGGCCACGTGGAGCGATTCAATCCCGTTGTTGCCCTGGCCCGGGAGGTGGCGACAAAACCCCAGTTTTTCGAGATTCATCGGCTGGCCGCGTTTACACCGCGCAGTCTCGACATCGACGTCGTTCTCGACCTCATGATTCACGACATCGATATCGTGCTCAGCATGGTGCCTGCGGCGGTGCGAGAGGTTCGCGCCGTGGGCATCCCGATCTTGTCTCCAAAGGCCGACATCGCCAATGCCCGCGTGGAATTTGAGGATGGGTGCGTTGCGAACTTCACGGCGAGCCGCGTCAGCTTCGAGAAAGTTCGTAAGCTGAGATTCTTTCAGCCTCACGACTATATATCGGTCGACTATGCCAGCCAGAAGGGGACGATGATGTCCCTGAGGATGGGACAGGTCCTGGAACGCAAGCTCGAGCCGGAAGTACAGGAACCACTGAAGGTCGAGCTGAAGGCGTTTATTGATTGCGTCCGAGACCGGCTGCCCGTGCCGGTTTCCGGCGAAGAAGGCCGCAGGGCCCTCGAAGTGGCGTGCGCCATAAACGCTGCCATCGCTGAACGACTTGTGCTACGTTGAGTGACAATAGAATGCAGCTCTTAATCAAGCCGGATCCCGATATCCAGCCGCGGAGGAAGACGACCCTGCTCGTCTCAATCGGGATACATATGCTTCTCGTTGCATTCGTGCTCGTCAATCCCGATTTCCTGCGTTCCACACCGAAACGAATTATCCGGATAGCCGGACAGGACTACGATCTCAGCAAGAACGAGCTTCGCGAGTTGGTTATGCCGCCTGTTGGAACCCAGCCGAAGCCCCCCGCGCCCCGTGATAGCGCGCCGCTGGTTCAACCCCCGGCTCCGCCCCAGCAGGCAGCGCCGCCGCCCCCACCGCCCCCTCCTCCTCCCCC
>CAMAWS010000460.1 GCA_945861845.1 Candidatus Sulfopaludibacter sp. SbA3
TTCATGAAACTAACGGACCCCCAATCCGGTATTCAAAGCGTATAACTGCGTCACCTGTTTGCTCAGGAAGTCGGTGGTATCCACGTAACGGCGCTCGCTGGCGGCCAGCATTTGCGCGGCCCTCTGCGTCGCCCTTGTTTCGGTTTCCGCGACGGCCTGATTGACCGCCGTATTCACCGCCGCCGAAAGCCGGGCATCCACGCGGCGGTCGATTTCCCGGTTCATCTGTTCGACGGCGGCGGCGTTGATGCGCGCTTCCATCGCCGTCACGTCCACCGGCGAGGAAGGGGTGGCGGGCCGCACGAAGGCGTGCGCCAAAATCGTCACGGCGATCAGCGCGGCGCCCGCGAACGATGGCCGCAGGAGGGTCTGCTTGATCTGATCCCACCAGGTGGGCTCAAAGACTTTGTCGGAGACGAAGGCGATGCGGCGCGGTATTTCCTCCTCGCGCAACGTGGCCAGCGCGTCTAAGGTGACGCGCAGATTCGCCAATTCGTCCTGGCAATCCGCGCAGGCGGCGGCGTGCGTTTCCGCTTCGTGGCGCGCGTGGGCGTCCATCTCTCCCAGCGCGTATGCATTCCAATCCGGCTTGTGATTTTCAAGTTGACAGCTCATGATTCCCCCCGCAGGGCGTGTTTACTAAGTACCGTGGGCGCGAGCACCGTCTTCAGCAGGTCCAGCGCGGTGTACAAGCGCGATTTGACGGTGGAGACCGGGCAATCCAGGATCTCTGCCATTTCTTCGAACTTGAAACCTTGATAGACCTTCAATAAGACGGCTTCACGTTGATCTTCGCTGAGTGTTTTCAGGGCGCTCGCGACGGCCAGAGACAGCTCAATAGGCAACAAACGCCCGCGCAGCAAGCCGCCGGAATGCGGCTCGGCGGTAAGTTCCACCTCCGGGCGGCGGCGGCGCAATAATGAGAACGCCTCATTGTGGGCGATCCGGAACAGCCACGCCGCAAAGCGCCCCGGGTCGTCCAATTTGCGCAAGTTCTGGTAGGCTTTCAAAAACACTTCCTGGCTCAAATCCAGAGCGTCTTCGCGATGCGACACCAGCCGCAGCAGGTAGTTGAAGACACGCTTCTCCCACCGGGACACAAGGAGGTTATAGGCCTCCACGTCTCCCCGCCGCGCTTGGGCGACTAAGTCGCGATCTTCGACCTCGCGAAAGATCAACGGTTGCTCCGTTCGTAAAGACGCCCCTGGGGGCGAAAAAGTCGGACCGGATATTCCGGTTGTAAGCTTCTGATTCGACTATAGCGTCAGAGCGCGTGCAAATCCCGAAGCTTATCGGACAACGGGCCGGGCCTTGCCCGAAGTGTCAAGAATCAGATCCAGCACGGTTACCACCTCCGGGTCGATATCCTCTTTGGGAACGTGACGCGCCAGGACATGGAAATTCGACTTCTCCATGAAATTGAAGAGTCCTGCTGCCTTGAAGAAATGTTTGAACAAAGGCGTTAGGAATTCGTCGGACACCTTTAAATCGACCGACCACGGAGAAGGTTTACCCAACGTTTGGAGGGAGCTTTCGATGGCGGCGATGGATGCTTCCATGGTGTTGGAATAGGCCGCGGCGAACAGCGGCTTCCCGTCCGCGAACTCCGCCTCCATCGCCCAGGCGATCAGCGTCTCGCGCGAACAAACGTAGTTTTCGATCTCACGCCGTCTCCACATATGCGTCGCGAGCGGTTCACCGTCCGCCAGCAAATCCCCACGGTCCACCAGCTCGAACCCTATCAGATCGGGTTTGACCTCCCGCAAACCATGGAAATGGCGGCGGGCCTGGAGACGATCATTCCCGACAAACACGGCGAAGGGCCGGTCGAGCACATCCGCCGCCGGGTGCTTCAGGACTCGCGCGAAACTTTGCAAAATCGCCAGATCCGTGGAGCCTTCCAGGTACAGGATCCAGCCGCGATGCTCGGCTTGATAATACTGGTCGAAGCCAATGTCGCGAAGGGATTTTTTCACTTGGCTGCCGCGGTCATCAATGCGATGCGGTTTACCCAGGAACGCGACCACCACGTCTTTTTGGGCCGCTTCATTGAGGACAACTTCGGAATGACTCGCGGCGATGATCTGACTGTTAAATTCGCGGGCCGCGTCGCTGAGGAGCTGGTAAGTATGGCGTTGCCGCAGAGTCTCCAGATGAGCGTCGGGTTCATCCAGCAGCAATACCGATTCTGGATTCGCCACCAGATGGGCCAGCAATAGCAGCGTCTGTTGCAGCCCGCGGCCCGATGACGAGAGATCCAGGCGGACCCCCGCGCGATCCAAATAAGACATCTCAATCTCGCCGCGTTCCTTTACATAGACGGGAGCCTCGAGTTCAATTCCGAACAGACGCCGGATCTCCCGGGTGATCTTGTCCCAACCGGCAGTGTTAGCATCTCCCGTTCCGGTTTTCGCCTCAGCAATTTGGTAGCACAGGTTTCGGAGTACGTCGGCCGTCCGGCCTTCGCCCAACCGGACGTTGATGGCGCCACGATCGATACGGGTCTCGTTCGCGGACAGACCGGACATCGGCGGCAGATAGGCCAGACGGATTTCAGACGCTCCCGCCGGCACGTCTTTCGGCGTTCCACCGGCGGATGTGCCCAGCGGCCGGCAATAGAACGATTCGGAATTAGCGTAGTCGAATTCCAGGCCATAGTCCCAGGCTTGACCCTCATGAATGCCCGCGGCGGCGATTCCGATCAGCACGTTCTTCGTGTCTTGTTTTCCATTCTCGCGGCGCACGTCACGAACATGAGTGTCGCGCCAGAGGAGATTCGCCTGGGGGATGGGAGAAGCGAGAAGGTCTCGCCGGTTGATCGTTACGCCCGGCCTCTTAGTGGGCGCGGCTCTGCCAGAGCGCTTTTCGATCCACTTCTTCAGTCCGATATCCCAAAGCGCAAGCGCCTGAAGAGCGGAAGTCTTCCCCGAATTATTGGGTCCGACAAAAACGACTGGATTGCCGAGTTCAATTTCGACTTCGTCGAAGAGTTTGAAGTTGCGGATCGTCAGCTTGGTCAGCATGCCGTCAGGGTTCAGTGTATCAGGACGTTCCAAACCGGAAGCGGCGTCAGTGTCATAATTGCGGGTAGGCGGAAACCAACCGGACCAAAATGCTGGTCGAATCGGAAGTACCTGCTCCGCACCAACCAATCCCATGATCGAAATTCCACTCGAAAGCGCCTTCGACCTGAACGCGTGACCTACTCCGATTCCGTCCGGTTCCTCTACGCGCTGGGCAATGAAATGAAGACGGCCAAGCTGGGCTTGGAGCGCATCCGGGCCTTGCTTGAAGCGCTGGGCAATCCACAGAAGGCCTACCG
>CAMAWS010000461.1 GCA_945861845.1 Candidatus Sulfopaludibacter sp. SbA3
GCGGGGCTTCAGCCCCGTGCAAAGTTCAAAGGAAAAGTTGTTGTTGGAGCCTGGCACGGGGCTGAAGCCCCGCGCCCACAGGTAAAACGAAAGGCGCAGCCATCAAGAACATGAAGGAGCCTTCGTTAAGAAGCTTTGTCTCTTCCATCCTGCGAAACCTTATCGACGGGATTCGAGACAACAGGCTTGCCGCGGCCCTGTCCGTAATTGCGTTTCTGGCTGTCACCACGTTTGCCCTGAGCAGTCAGTACGACGAACGACCCCGCTACCGTCAAGTGATCCTGCCGGACATCGAGACCGCGGAAAACAAGTTTTTCAAAACGCTGGAGGCTGCCGAGACCGCGCCGAATGAAATATGGCGCCTCCACTACTTCCTGATCGCCCATCAGGAGGCGAAACAGGTGCTCAAAGTCGTAAGCCGCCGGCAACCGAGGACTCGCGATGGCATAAGGGCTCACGGCGAGTTAATCCGCTATTACGATCTCGTCACCGAAGAGATGGCGATCATCAGGACCGAGATGAGTGTTGATGAAAAAATGGACTATCTCAACGAGTGGAAATCTCAGCAGGAACTGCTTAAGCCGATTCGGGAAGACTGGGCAGCGTGGGTGATGTCTCGTTAGTGTCCTGGGTCAGAAGCTCATCATCAATTGTTACAGCTTTGCAGCGAATTGACGTGCATATATTGACACAAACCGCAGCAATCTCTAGCCTGAAGGCATGGAAGTACACCTCAACCCTGAACTGGAAAAGAAACTGAACGACCTCGCAGCCCAGACTGGTCGCGCAACGAACGAGTTGGTTCAGGACGCCATGGCCGGGTATCTCGACGAACTGGCCGCAGTGCGCGGCATGCTGGACAGCCGCTATGATGACCTCAAGGGCGGCCGCGTAAGAACCATAGACGGAGAAGAGGCCTTTACCCGCCTGCGCGAGAAAAGTAAACACCGGCGCGACGACACCGCATGAGCCGCTACGCTTTCCACCCGGAAGCGTTCAAGGACCTCAACGAGATTTGGGAATTCATTGCCGAGAACAACATTGACGCTGCCGACGCGGTCATCGGAGATATTTTCGATGCGGTCCGCGCACTCGTGGCTTTTCCGAATCAAGGACACCGCCGACCGGACCTCACAGCCCGCCCTTTGCGCTTCATACTCGTTCGGGACTACTTGCTTGCTTACGCGCCCGATGGAAGCCCCTTGTGGGTGATTGCCGTCTTGCATGGCCGCCGAAACCCACGCCTCATGGCTGCGATTCTTAGAGGCCGGGAGTGATGCCCGATAGGAAGCAGGCCTACCATGTCAGTTTCAACGCCAGGCATATTTCGCGCGGCCTTGTGAGCGTCGATTGATACGTCCCGAACGTCGGCGCTGAGAGCGTGTTCTGGAAGCCGGCGAAGCTGGTGTTATTGAAAACGTTGAAAATTTCGGCGCGGAACTGGGCAGTGACTCGTTCGTTTATAGGCGTGTTCTTTAGAAGGACCCCATCAAACTGCGTCAGGGAGTTCAGGCGCACAGAATTGCGTCCCATGTTGCCGTAGTGGCCGATGAGCGGCTGTGCCAGCGGATAGTTGCTTGTATTCGTGTTCCGGTCGGTCGCGTTGGCGTTGATGCCGCGCGCTGCAGCAGAAGAAATGACCGCCGCTTCAGCGCTGCCTGCAGGCGCGAAAACCAGTTTGCCCAGGTCTCCAACAACGTTTGCGCGCACGATGTTTGCCCCTGCGGAATTGCCCGATAACGCCGCGTCGCTAATGCCCAAACGTGTTCCAGCCAGGATCGTGACGGGAAAGCCGGACTGGGATTGAAAGATGCCGTTCAGTCCCCAACCGTGAAGGATACTGCCGGCGATGCCACGAAGATTCCGGAAGATCTGCGGTTCGAAAATATGATTTACAACCAGCCGGTGCGGAATGTCGAACTGGGAGGGGCCTTTGCTGTTGGCCAGATCGAAGGGATTCTGCGCCACGAAACTGTCGTTGGGGAGCGCGCCGTTGAGAACATCGGATCCATCATCGATTGACTTGGACCGGGTATAGGAGGCTTGTACCTGCCAGCCCCGTGAGAACCGCTTGTTGAGTTCTACCTCAAGGGCGTGAAACGATGAACTGGACGAACTTTCCACTACTCCCACGGAATTGAACCGAGGATCCAGCCGGTTACTGCCACGCGCTGGCGTTCCTGACGAGGCGGCAAAAATATTCTGGAACTCCCCGAGCCGGGCAATCTCATCGGCTTCGCTGGCGGCGGGCCGAACCAGGTATTGGGGAATCATGTTGATCTGCCGGTTGCGGAGCAGGTAACGCCCGGCGGTGCCGACGTAGCCTACCCGAACGGCAAGATCGGCGCCAATCTGGCGTTCGAGAGTGAGGCTCCACTGTTGCACCTGTGGACTCTTGAGTGCGGTATCGATTGGGTTGATCGAGCTGAAATTTACCTGCGCGCTGCTGAACTTCCCCACCGCCGCACGGCCCTGTGCCTGAATTCCGCCTGTCCCGCTCACAACGTTCGCGTAGGAGTCGGCTCCCGTGAAGGACGAGGAGCCGGTAATGTCGATCCGCTGGATAAATGGCGGCAAGGTTCGAGAGGCGCTTGTGATTGGATTCAGGAATATGAAATCGTTCGTGATGCCGTATCCGCCCCGCAGGACCCATTGGCCTCGCCCGGGATTCCAGGCGAATCCGAGCCTGGGCTGATAATTGAGGATGTTTCCGTAGATATTGGATCCCAGGACGAATGTTCCCAGGGGGCCGGTCAACGCGCCGCCGGACGAGTCCTGCTTGTGAACATCGAGATTCGATTGGATGCCATTGACCTCGCCAACGTCGCCGGCGATCTCCACCCGCAAACCCAGATTCAAAGTAAAATCACGTGACACATTGAAGTCGTCCTGCGCAAAAAAGAAGGCGTTTGAAACCCGGTTTCCGCGGGCTGTCGATCCGAATCGCTGCTGATAACTCAGCGGTCTTCCAGCAGCAAAATCGGTCCAACTCGCAAATGTGAAAATGCCGCGTGTGAATGCATCCAGAATGCTGTTGGCCTGGATGCGATGGTATTCCGCGCCGAACTTGAGATTGTGGCGCTCGCGCGTCCACGTGAGCATGTCGCTGTACTGAAAGGTGTTCTGGACGCGTCCCTGGGGCAATCCCTCCCAGAGTCCGAACGAGGCCAAACCCGTAATCTGGATGCGAGGTAGCGGGTTATCCGTCTGCGGGGCAAAGTTCGAGGTGGCCCGGCCATAGGCGACGCGCGCCTGGTTTGCCAGCAGGGGACTGATGATATGCGTCCAACCGATGTGAAAATTCTTCGGGCCATTCG
>CAMAWS010000462.1 GCA_945861845.1 Candidatus Sulfopaludibacter sp. SbA3
CGCTGAGCCTCGGGCTGGTCATTGACAACAGCGGCAGCATGCGCAACAAGCGTGAGCGCGTGAACAGCGCCGCGCTGTCTTTCGTTCGCGCAGGAAACCCGGACGACGAGACGTTCGTCGTGAACTTCGACGATTCGGCATACCTCGAACAGGATTTCACGGGCAGCATCGGTGATCTCATCGACGTGCTCGATAACATCGACACGCGCGGCGAAACGGCGCTGTATGACGCAATCTATCTGTCACTCGATCACGCCAAGACCGGCAGGAGAGACAAGAAAGCGCTCTTGCTGATCAGCGACGGCGAGGACAACACCAGCAAGTACGGCATCAACAAGGTCATTGAGGCCCTGCGCGAATCGAAAGTGACCGTGTATGCGATTGGCCTGATGGAAGAGAACGATCAGCGGGGCAGCCTGTTCAAGAAATCGCCGTCGAAGAAAGCCCGGCAGGCGCTGGAGCAGTTTGCCGAACTCACCGGCGGCCAGGCGTACTTCCCGAAATCGATCGACGATGTTGCGGAAATTTGCGAGCGGATCGCCCACGACCTCCGCAACCACTACACGATTGGCTACAACCCCTCGAATAAGAAGCTTGATGGTACTTGGAGGGAAGTCCGTATCAAGGTGAATCCCCCAGGAAACGCTGCGAAAGTTTCTTCGGTATTCAGCAAGCCCGGCTACTACGCTCCAACTACCGCGCCGGCTGAGCCGGTTTCGAGCAATCAGTAGAAATTTTCCTCGAGAGTTTACAATTCCAGAACAGTCCTCAACGCCTTTGCGACTTCTTCCATCCGAGTCTCCGTCAGTCGGCCCGCCGGAGCTGAAGGAAACCGGGCGGGATCGAGCGATCGCACCTGAAAACAGAGAAACACCGTGTCGTGTGGGAGCCCGGTTTCGGCGGCGCGCACTCGCACGTTGACGGGATAGTCGCGCAACACATTCCTGGCATCGGTTCCAACCACAACCGTCACAACGAGAGGCTGCTGATTGATCGCGTCGGCCGAAACGACCAAGACGGGCCGACTTCCTGTCTGTTCGCGGCCCTTTGTGGGATTCAAATCCACGAAATAGATGTATCCCCTGCGAATCATGTCAAACCATCCCGCTCCGCCTTGCGAAAGAGCCTGCCGATTGATTTCGTTTCCGCTTGAATAGCGGGATCGGAAGCCATTTCGGCCATAGCTTCATCGAGCCGGGTGCGCTTCTTTCGCGCCGCATATTCCTCCAGCGCAGTCACGACGAGACGGTTCCAATTACCAGCCACTTCAGCCGGCGCCAGACCGGTCACCTCCTCAACCAATCGCCTTGGCAACGCAATGCTCCGACGCACCGTTGTTATTTGCCGTTTAGTGTGTTTCTTCATGTCACACACAATAGCACACACTCATTGCGCAACCAGAGTTCAACAAGGCAAGATGCAGGCTTATGTTTTCGCGTTTGATGGTTTGTTAGAAAATCTCCGGGAAGTAATACGTCATTACCCAGTTCAGAGCCATATCTGCAACAATAATTTCCTTGTTTGCCGGATTGATCGCAACACCGCGGGGCTTTTTCAGTGCGCTCGTCGGCCCGCCAATCTTCCACCGGGGTGGAACGTCCCCATTGTCGTTGATGCTCCAGATGCCGACAAAAGCGCCCTCCGGCTCCCGCTGATCTCCCCGGCCGGGCATGGTCGCGATAATCCAGCCCTTTTGAGGATTGATGGCCATCTGGTTGATCCGGATAATCCCGGTCCTGGGACCGCGGATGATGGCGCGTGGTTTGGCGTTCCCCTTGTCGGTTCGGTTAAAAATGAGCAGGCCGCCGCCGCCGGCCTCGGCCCGGCGGTCCTGCGTCCCCACGACCATCAGGTTACGAACCGGGTCCACCACCACGGATTCGGCATTCACCAGACCGGTGTCCGGTCCCTCTAGAATGCGAATCGGCGCGACATTTCCGTTCGCCGTCCGGGGGAACGCCAGGATACGATTTCCTTCAGGAACGAAAATCTCGTTGTTCACGGCATCCACTTCAAGCCGGTCCGGAGCCACGATCGTTGTCTTGGGTCCCTGAATGAAGCGGATCGGCGCTTCTTCGCCGCTGGCGGAGCCTCGAAAGACGAGGATAGCGCTGGCGAAGGGGTTGCTGACGAGCAGTTCGTCATGCACTTCGTCGTATCGGATATCGTGCATGGTCCGGCTCAGGAGAGTTTTCTGTCCCGCGAGCAATCGAGCAGGCACTGCATTTTCCCCCGCCAGCCTGGCGAAGGCCGCAATCTGCGGATGAGCCACTCAGTTCGGCACCAGGATTTGCGCCCTCTTGCTGTCATACGCGACCGCTCCCGGGTTCCCGATCGCCAGGGCCTGCTTTCCAGCAGGCGCCGCGCGAACCGTGCGGATAGGGGCGACATTCCCATTGGCTTCGCGCGCAAACACGGTGGCCGAGTGATTCCCCATGTTCGACACGACGATTTCCTGATTCTTCGTGTCCGCGAAGATCCCCGTGGGGTTCTTGATTCCCGTCCTGGCCCCCTTGATGACACGGACGGGAGCTGCATTTCCATTCGCGGTTCCGCTGAACACAAGGATTGAATCATCAGCGTCATTGGCCACCAACAGCTCCCCATGATCCGGGTCGTAGTAGAGACTGGAGGGCCAGTTCAGGCGGGTTTGCTGTCCTTCAATTATGCGCAGCGGGCTCGCATTGCCCTGGGCATCGATCCGATAAACGGTGATCGACGGCGGATCGAAGCGCCCAGACCCGCTCACAACTGCATTCGAAGCGGCGGCAGAGGCAGCATCCCCGCGATACCAGGCCGCGCCGTCGCTGCCGAAGTCCCGCGCGTTGCCGTGATTGCTCACGAAGATCAATCCGTTTTTGGGATCGAGCGCGATTCCGTGCGGATCTTCCATCTGCGTCGCGGGTCCCTGGATCGTGCGCAACGGCTTCTCTTCCCCTTCCGCCATCTTTCGGTAAACCACGACCGAATTTGTATGCTGCACGGTCAAATACATCTCTTCCCGGCTTTCATCCACCACGATGCCGAACGTGCCGTGCGGAGTGTGCAACTGCCGCGTCGGAGGCACATTCCCGCGAGCGTCTCGCGAGAAGATCGTCAGGGTGTCAATGGTGTCGTTGGCAACGGAATAGATATCCCCTGTCTTCGGGTCCACGTACAAGCCGCAGTTGAACTCCACTTTGGTGAGCGGCCCACCAATCACCCGCTTCGGCTCCGCCATCGCGGCGGCCGGCGGAGTGTTCGCGGTTCGGTCGTACACCATGATTTGAAACAGGTTCTCATCCTGAAGAATGAGTTCAT
>CAMAWS010000463.1 GCA_945861845.1 Candidatus Sulfopaludibacter sp. SbA3
TCGATACGAGCCCAAGCGTACGGCCAGTATTCAATGAAGAAAGGGAGACGGCAGTCAGTTTCCTTGAAGCAATCCTGAAGCCCAAGGACCTTGCACTCGTCATTGGCTTCGATCGATCGGTAACGCTTATGCAGGACTTCACCGACAACTTCCGATCGTTGAAAAGGTCGATAGACGACCTGGAAATAGGCGGCGGCACGTCCTTGTATGACGCGATCTATCTTGCGGCCGAGGAAAAGCTCGGTCAGGAGGCTGGGCGAAAAGCCATCATCGTAATCAGTGACGGCGAAGACACCACGAGCAAAACGAAATTTCCTGAAGCTCTCATCGCCGCGCACCAGAGCGACGCCGTCATTTACGCGATCTCGAACGGCAGCCGCAACTTTTTCCGAGGGGGAGGAGATCCGGGCACATTGAAGAAATTCGCCGAAGAGACGGGCGGAAGACTGTTTTTTGTCGAAAACAAGAAAGACTTTACCGAGGTCTTCGCTCAGATCGCCCGCGAACTCCGAAGCCAGTACAGTCTTGCGTACGTGTCGTCAAACAGTTCGACAGACGGAAAGTTCCGCCGGATAAAGATCATTCCTCGACAATCCAGCAACAACGTCCGGTCCAGGTTGGGATACTATGCGGCTAAAGCTCCGGCTAGTCCGTAGGACCCTGGCCGCCATTCTCCTGCCACTTGCCATCTCTTTCGCCTTATCTGCCCCAGGCAGCGAGAGTGCCGGGGCACAGGATTTTCAGATCCGCACGCGAGTAGACCTTGTTGTTGTTCCCGTCACTGTCAAACGCTCCAACGGCCGGCCCGTGAATGGCATGGCCAGGGAGGATTTTATTGTCCTCGAAGACGGCCGCGAACAGGCCATCACGAACTTCACGACTGACCCTGTTCCACTGTCTGCTGCAATTCTGGTGGATACCGGCCTAAGCCCCGCTTCGCTTACAAAAGTGCTGGGATCATTCTCCGCGCTCGCGGGAGCGTTCAGCGAATTCGACGAGGCGGCGGTTTATCATTTCGACACTCACGTTCAGAAGGTCATCGATTTTTCAACCGACAGCGCGCTTGTGGAAACCGCATTGAAAACGACGAACGACGTTCCATCGGCGACAGGACCGGCAGTTGCCAGCGGACCGCTTGCCACGCCCGGTCCCACAATCAACGGCATCCCCATCGTGCCCTCCGAGCAACTGGGACCGCCGGGCGCAAGAATCCAGCTGAAGAACTACAAGGTGCTTCACGATGCGATTTTTCAGGCCGCAACGGACATCGAGAGACGCGATCGTGACCGCAGGAAAATCATCATCGTCATTTCCGATGGAAAGAGCGGCGGGGACGAGCACTCCGCTACTGAGACTCTTGCCCGGTTGCTCGACAACGGAATCCAGGTCTATGCAATCGGAATGGATCTGAGTTTTGTGACACGCAGGCTCTCTATTTTAGGCAGATACGGGAAAGACACTGGCGGGGACGCTTTCTTCGTAAGTTCGGTCGATGCTCTCGAAACCAGCTATTCGAGAGCTACCGACGAAGCACGCAATCAATACATCCTTGGCTATATTTCCAGCAATAAGGTGGTTGGCACGGCGCCGGTTTTCAGGCAGATTGACGTTAAACTGACCGGAAACGACTACGAAATCCGCCACCGGAAGGGCTACTTTCAAGCTCCATAAGCTAACGCATAGAAAACTCAGAGATTATGCTTGACAGGAAGTTTCTTCGCCCCAATACTAGCGGCATTGTCACTAAGAGCCTCAATATGTAGTGAGGCTTATTCAAAAACAAACCCTATAGGAGGGAAAGAGAATGAAGAAAGCTCCAGCAAAGAAAAAGGCCACTAAGAAAAAGAAGTAACTAGACATAACTAGGCGCGAAGACCGAGATTTATGGGCCGCAGAGATGCGGCCCTTATTTTTTTACAAAAAGAACATTCCTTATTAACAGTCGAATCGCTACAATCCGCGTGTAGCGGCGTTCCCCAGCGCAGCCAGAATCTTCATCGGAAACTTTTCACGGGTGCAAAATGGAAGTCTATATTTCGGCCAATGCGTTTTGGGCTCTACTCATCTCGGCCGTCGAAGTTTACAAGAGGGAATGCTACGGCATCCTGCTCGGATACCGGGATAGCAGCAATATCTATATAGTCGAGCACGCGATCTCATATCAGACCGCCAACCGGCGGCATACGAGTGTCGAGAGAAACAACCGCGCCTCCAAGCGCATGCACAAATTCCTCGAAAGCCTCCCCCACCTTTCGTTGATCGGAGATTTCCATTCGCACACCGGATGGGGTGATTTGAAGGGCGTCGGGGCGCCGAGTTCGGCGGACGTCGTCGACATGGCCCCGGACAACCTTTACATCATCATTGTCGCGAACGACAAACGGCGGAACAGTTCATGGTCGTACAACGGGGATGGAACGCTCTCGGGAACTGTGGACGATTATCACTTCCGGCTGGGCGCATATTACCTGGACGAATTTTCCCGGTCCAGGCGCGCCAGCATCTTCTGCCCTTACGCAATCGGTTTCAACGCGAAGGAAAGCCAGCAGACAATTTTAATCAGGAGTTCGAGCGCTAAGCAGCGGTGGTCAAGATTGAAGCCCTGACGAAGTCGTTCGGGCCGCACACTCTTTTCAAGGATCTCACACTCGAATTTCCAAGGGGCGAGCTAACCGTAATCATGGGCCCCTCGGGCTGCGGGAAGTCGACGCTGCTTCGCTGCGTTAATTTCCTGGAACTGTTTGACAGCGGCCACATCTCCATTGGCGATCTAACCGTCGGATGGAATGCGAATGAAACGCTGAGTCCCGGCAAGCAGGCCACACTCCACAAGATGCGGCTCAAGACCGGCATGGTATTCCAGAGCTTCAATCTGTTTCCACACCTCACCGTTCTCGAAAATGTGACGCTTGCCCCGATACAGGTAAGGAAACTGAAGCCGGCGGAGGCCGCGGACCTTGGCAGGACAATTCTGAAGCGCGTGGGACTGTCCGACAAAACGGATGCATATCCCGCGAAGCTTTCAGGCGGCCAGCAGCAGAGAGTCGCTATTGCGCGAAGCCTCGCCATGCAGCCGGAAGTCATGTTGTATGACGAACCGACGTCCCAGCTTGATCCGCGGCTTGTCGATGAAGTCTTCAACGTCATGCGGGAGCTTGACAGCGAAGGCATGACGCAAATCGTCGTCACTCACCACGAGCAATTTGCGCGCGACGCGGCAAAACAGGTGCTGTCATTCGAGAATGGGCACGCCGACTGGGTGACGCTGTAGGCGCGGGGCTTCAGCCCCGTGCAAAGATC
>CAMAWS010000464.1 GCA_945861845.1 Candidatus Sulfopaludibacter sp. SbA3
CGCAATACTGGCAGCCACAAGCCCGTCTGGGCCATTCCATCTCAGTCAACGTCGCTCAGCAGCTCTTTTCATCCGCGTCGATCCCGAATCGACGCCTTCGGTGATTTTGAAGCTATCGATTGTTTTTTCATCCCGACAGGCTCCTAGCAGAGCCAGCGCCACCGGAAGGGCCGCGCCGGAGAGAGTTCGCCGGCTGAGTCGCCGGTTTAAGGTGATGTGTTTCATGTAACCAGCATGGGCACATTGGTTGAAGGAATTGCAACTAGCGGGTAAATTCTTTGTAAATTCGTTTCTCGGGCGAATTTCCCTATGCGGTCTTTGGCCGTTTGCCGCGGCCACCTCGCCGCATCAGACCCGAGAGTTCTTCGGGCGTGAGCGGGCGGTGCTTCCCGATCTTCAAGTCCCCGATCCCGATCCCGCCGATCGACGTCCGCACCAACTTCAGGACTTTGCCGCCAACCGCTTCGATCATCCGGCGAACTTGCCGGTTGCGGCCTTCCGTGATGGTCAATTCGACGTGTGAGTACTTCTCCGAATCGCGTAACCGGGTCACGACGGCCTGCCGCGTCGGGCCGTCGTCGAGTGTCACGCCGGAGCGCAGTCTGTCCAATTGCGCGTCGCTCAAGATCGTCGAGCATTTCAGTTGATACGTCTTGGGAAACTTGAACGCAGGATTCGTCAAACGCTCGCCGAACTGCGCGTCGTTGGTCATCAACAGGAGACCGCTGGTGTCGAGGTCGAGCCGTCCCACGGGGAAAATCCAATGGTCGAAACCTTTCAACAGGTCGTAAACGGTAGGCCGGCCCGCGGGATCTTTGTACGTGGTCAGATATCCCGTGGGCTTATAGAGCAACAGGTAGTAGCGATTGCCTTCACGCACCGCTCTTCCATCGAGCGTGACGCGGTCCCGCCCCAGGTCCACCCAGAAATCCGGTCTCTCCACGCGGTTCCCGTTGACGCATACTCGTCCTTGCACGATCCATTCGCAGGCCTCGGTGCGTGAGCCGAGTCCGGCCTTGGACAGGACGCGTTCCAGGGTCTTCAATGGTCGCTCACCCCCGTTCGGCGATTTTCGCCGGGATCCAACCAGCGCGCGGGATTTCACTATTTGTTCTCCTTTTTTTCTGTAACATTCGGTCCCGATGGTACATTATAGATTCTGTACTAGATGAGAGAGGCGATATTGATTCGTGGCGCCCGTCAACTGCTGACGTTGCGGGGGCCGAGCGGTCCCCGCCGTGGGAACGCTTTAAGGGATCTCGGGCTGGTCCAGGAGGGCGCCGTCCTCATTCGCGATGGAATGATCGTGGACGTCGGTCCGGCGCGCCGTATCGAGAATCTCGCCGAAGCCCGACACGCGGTTGAGATCGACGCCACCGGCAGAGTCGTAATGCCGGGCTTCGTCGACAGTAACACCCATTTGCTCTGCGCGCGTCCGCGGTACGGGGACGTGGGCGATTTCGCGGACCGCGCAGCCGTTAGTCTTGACGCTTGCCGCCGGCTGGTGCGGTCTTCTCCGGCGGCCACACTCAAATTCCGGGCGCGTGAGGTGCTCCGGCAGTTCGCCCGCCACGGTACCACAACGGTCGAAGCGAAGTCGGGTTACGGGCAGGACGAGTCCAGCGAAATCAAGATGCTCCGCGTGCTTGGCGCGATTCATCACGACCCTCTTGGCGTGGCGGCAACCTACCTCGGCATGTTTGCCGTTCCGCCGGAGCATAGTGGCCGGAGCGGTGACTATGTAAACGAAGTATGCTCGGTGGTGCTGCCGCGCGTCTCCAAGAACCGGCTTGCGCGATTCGCCGGAATTTCCTTCGAATACGAGGCGTTTACGCAGGAACAGGCCAACCGCTATATTACTTCGGTCCGGGCGTCAGGTTTTGGCCTTCGGGTAGCCGGGTACCCCCGCATGGCCGTCGAGGCCGGGGCCGTTACTTCTGACCAGACGGGACCGGTGGAGCGTGAGGATGCGCAAATGCTCGCGCACTCCTCCACCATCTCGTGTCTGCTACCTGGTCCCGCCTTCCATCTCGACACCGGCAGGTACCCCTCGGGAAGGGTCCTGATCGACGAAGGAGCCTCCATAGCGCTTGCTACTGGTTACAACCCGCACTCGAGCCCCAGTTGCAGTATGCAGATGATGATCTCGCTCGCCTGCCTGCACATGAAGATGACTCCCGCGGAAGCGATTTCCGCGGCTACCATTAATGGCGCTTGCGCCATCCGCAGCTCCGAAACGACCGGATCGATCGAGTACGGAAAGCAGGCCGATCTCCTGATACTCGAAGTCTCAGATTATCGTGAGATCCATCAGCACTTCGGCCAGAATCTGGTGCGGGTCGCACTCAAGAGGGGCGTCGACCTTTGTTGCACGGAGGCAAGTTGCCCCCGGCCATAGTCGAATGCGTACCGAATTTTTCTGAAGGGCGAAACGCACAAACGGTGGACGCGCTGGCGGCCGCAGTTGCTTCGGCCGCTGGAGTAGCGCTCCTCGACCGCACCATGGACCCGGACCATAACCGCTCCGTGCTGACCTTCGCGGGAGCGCCCGGCGAAGTCCTGGAAGCCGCGCTACGGGCCGTGGAGCGTGCCATCGCCCTCATCGACCTGACCAGGCACAGTGGCGTGCATCCGCGCATCGGGGCGGCCGACGTCGTTCCCTTCGTCCCGGTTCGCGGCGTTACGCTCGCCGAGTGCGCCCACTTGGCGGAGACGTTCGGGCACGCTCTTTGGGCGCGCTGCCGGCTTCCCGTGTATCTATACGAAGCCTCGGCACGGACGCCGGAGCGCAGGCGTCTGGAAAACATTCGCCATGGAGGCTTCGAAGCCTTGCGCGACGCGGTTAGGGACAACGCCGTCCGGCGTCCCGATATCGGCGGCCCCGAACTTCACCCCACGGCCGGAGCCACTATCACAGGCGGAAGGAAGTTCCTCATCGCCTACAATCTCAATCTCACGACCTCCGACGTTGCGATAGCGAAACAAGTGGCGCGGGCCATTCGCGCGTCGTCGGGAGGGCTTCCTTTCGTGAAGGCGATGGGCGTGCCGCTTGCCTCGCGCGGACTCGCTCAAGTCACCATGAATCTAACGGATTTCGAAACGACGCCGGTGGCAAGCGTGTTCGAAGCGGTGAAGCGGGAATCCGCGCGGCTGGGAACCGGAATCACGGGTGGCGAACTGATCGGGCTGATTCCGAAAGCCGCGCTTGACGAAGGCGCGGAGTGGTTCCGGACGCTCGAAAACTTCCATGCGGATTGCGTGCTTGAAGCGCGCCTCGACCGGGCGCTGGC
>CAMAWS010000465.1 GCA_945861845.1 Candidatus Sulfopaludibacter sp. SbA3
GCACGGGGCTAAAGCCCCGCGCCCACAGATAGACTGAAAAGGTTCGAAGTGCAGCCATGGATAAGATCCTCATGTCCGAAATTGACTGCGTCGCCGCCATAGGGGTCACTCCTGAAGAGCGAACCATGAAACAACGGCTGTCGATCGACATCGAGTTGTCTGTGGACGCCGCCCACGCCGCTCGAAATGATTCGTTGAAGGATGCCCTGGACTACTCCCTGGTAGCCCGCGCCGTTCAGGAAGTCTGCGGCAGCCGGGACTTCCACCTGATCGAGACCCTCGCAGAGAGACTTGCCGCCCGGATTCTGGCCGACTTTTCGACAGGGCAGGTACGGGTTCTTGTGCGAAAAATCTCACCCGTGCTGGAACCTCGAGTGAAACACGTTTCAATTGAAGTCGTCCGCTTTCGCTGACCCTTCGTGATCCATCCGCCGAACATCCGTAATCCTTAGGAAACCCAACTAGTTGACGAACTTTTCTGTTGAGATCCCTGACATACCTGAGCTATGCTGACGATCCGTTTTCAGTCTGGATCTTTTGATTTTCATCAAAACGCGCCAGTTTCACCAGTATCCAGTTTCATCAGGATTTAGGAGGCATCTTTGTCTACGATTCAAGAATCGGTCGAAACACCGCAACCCGACTACACCGTTCGGAACAACTTCAAAGCAAAGCTGAGTACACGTCTGATCAAGTACGTTGACGCGGCTGTATGCTCCACGGCCGGGGTGGCGTTTGACACGATACAGTACTTCAACAAGTTCAGTCCAAACCCAGCCTTCACCCCGAAATGGTCGGAGAAACCCTTACTGAAATCGTGGCAAAAAACGAAACCGACCCTCGGTTTTCCCCGGCAGACCGATTCGCTCTGCCCCGAGTGCGTCAAGGAAGCCCGCGAAAAGATCTTCAGCGGCACGACCGAGTGGACTGAACTGCTCCACGAGAAGGTCGGCGAGATCAAAGCCAGCATCATCGAGCGCGACGGCCAGGTCTGGATGGTTAAGGATTGTCCCGAGCACGGACATTTTGAAGACATCATGGCCATCGACGTGAAGTTCCTGGAATGGATCGAGAAGAACTTCCCCGGCCGCGACATTCCTGCACATAACGACGCGGACCTGCACAACCACGGCAGCAGCACGATCAAGCACGGCCGCGGCTCGGTTCTGACCGTCGACCTCACGAACCGCTGCAACATGATGTGCGACCCCTGCTTCATGGATGCGAACCAGGTTGGATATGTTCATGAACTGACGTGGGAAGAGATCAAGGAAATCATGGATAACGCCATGAAGATCAAGCCCCGCCGGCAGATGTCGATCCAGTTCTCGGGCGGCGAGCCCACCGTGTCGCCATACTTCATCGATGCCGTCGCGTACGCCCGCAAACTCGGGTTCCAGAGCGTTCAGGCTGCCACGAACGGAATCGAGTTTGCACAGAACCCGGAATTCGCCAAGAAGGCTGCCGAAGCAGGCCTTCGTTATGCCTATCTTCAGTTTGACGGCATTGGAAACGATGCGAACAGCCATCGCCAGATCGGCAACCTGTTCGACGTGAAGCTTCGCGCCATTAACAACCTGCATGCGGCAGGCGTGGAGATCATTCTGGTCGTCACGTTGGTGAACAGCGTCAACAATGATCAGGTGGGTTCGATCCTGCGTTTCGCGATGGATAATCCGAAGAAAGTTGCGTTTATCGCATTCCAGCCGGTTTCGTTTACCGGCCGCGATGAAGAAATCACTCCGGAGCGCCGCCTTCGCCAACGTTACACCTTGTCGCACCTGGCCAACGACGTCAGGGACCAGGTCGGGATCACCGAACCGACGCGTGATTGGTTTCCCCTCTCATTGATGGGCGCCTTCGCCGATTTTGCCGATCTTGTTCACGGGCCGGGCGCGGATTGGGGCCAGGTGAGCTGCGGCTGCCATCCCAATTGCGGTGTTGGTACGGCTCTGATGATCAACAAGGAGACCAAGGAATTCGCGCCGGTTCCGCAGTTCCTGAACATCCCGGGCCTCGTGAGCGATATGCAGCAGGTTACAGACTCCGGCCGCGGCAAATGGTTCTCGAATTCGATGATGGGACTGGCGCTTCTGAAAAACTACAACCCGTTCGGCGGGCCTCCGAGCCTCAGGTTGTGGGATATTCTCAAGAAGTTCGACAAGTCGTTTGGACTTTCCGGCAAGGGATATGGAAAGGTTTCGAGCGACCGTACCAAGGAAGACATCGAGAAACGGCGAAGCGACCCGTGGAACTTCCTGTTTGTCGCCGGTATGTGGTTCCAGGATCTGTTCAACTACGATTTCCGCCGCACTGAGATGTGCATCATTCCTTATGCAACGCAGCTCGGCGAAATTTCCTTCTGCGCCTACAACACCGGTATCGGCTGGCGGAAGATCATCGAGAACATGTACAAGACGGCCAGCGTTGCAGAGTGGAACAAAGTCCACGGCAAGCACGCGGTTTATGCCGGAGGCAAGGAAGTTCCGCTCGAAAGCTTCGAGCACAGTCTCGTTATCAATGCGCAGGATGCGGCTCGCATTCGAGAGAAGGGTTCTGAGCCCGAAACGGCTGCTGCAGAAGAGAGACTGGCGCGCCAGGAAACTCGAAATCGAGAAGCTGCCAGGATGAAGCAGATGATGGATGAGTTGACGTCCGGTAAGAACCTTGGCTCGAGTGAAGCTGCGGAACTGGTCAAGATCGAACTGGCTGCAAGAAAGTAATTCTCTGGAACCTGAACGCGGGCATATTGCCCGCGTTCAGGTTTGCTTAAATCCCCAGTATCTTTTTACCCTCTTCCGAGATCCTTTGCGGTGACCACGCCGGTTCCCACACGACTTCAACATTGGGAGCGGGGAATCCCGCTTCCGACAGTTTCGACTTTATATCTTCGCCGATGGCAACGTGCGACGGGCACATCGGGGATGTCATGGACATCTTCACATGCACAGCGTCCCGCAGCACCTTCACGTCGTAGATCAATCCCAGGTCGACGACATTCAATGGAATTTCCGGGTCGAAGCATCCCTTGAGGACTTCATAAGCCAGATCCTCCTGTGTCATGGAGGCTAGCCGCGGGTCGCGCGCTTTCGCGGCGAGGCTCTCGGCTACAGTGGCCTCCAGCGCGGCTTCGACGATCTTTGTGGATTCAGCGTAAATCTTTTGATCCTTGGCTTTTTCGGCCTCGGAAGCCGTTTCTTGAGTGACCCTGGACTGGCGGCGCACTGCAATGGCTATTCCCACAACAAGCAAGACAGGTATTA
>CAMAWS010000466.1 GCA_945861845.1 Candidatus Sulfopaludibacter sp. SbA3
TCACCATCCGCGTAGAAGCCCGGCATTTCGGCCGTTTCGCCACCGATAAGGGCGCATCCGGCCTCCTTGCAACCCCGCGCCACGCCCTCCACAACAGACACGATTACGTCGGGATCCAGCTTGCCGGTCGCCACGTAGTCCATGAAGAAGAGCGGCCGCGCGCCCTGCACCAGGATGTCGTTGATGCAGTGATTCACAAGGTCGCGCCCCACCGTGTTGTGACGATTCATCATCACCGCAATTTTCAGCTTCGTGCCGACGCCATCGGTGCTCGACACCAGGACGGGCTCTTTGCAGTCCCCGAAGTTGCAGGCGAACATTCCGCCGAAGGCCCCGATATCGGAAAGCACGCCGGGAGTGAATGTCGCCCTTGCGAGTGCTCGTATCTTCTTCTTGGCGGCGTTGGATGCGTCGATATCGACGCCGGCATCTTTGTAAGTAATCATTCTTTTAAGCTCGCTTCCCACAGGTCGAGTTGCCTGTCCCCAGCCTTTGCGTCGGGAATCATGTCGGCAAACTCGATCGGATACTGGCCCGTATAGCAGGCCGTGCAGAATTCTCCGCCCTTGGCGCTGACGGCGCGCAGCAAACCAGGGAGGCTCAGGTATGACAGCGAATCGGCCTCAATGTACTTGCAGATTTCCTCAACAGTGTGACTGGATGCGATCAATTCCTTCTTCGTAGGAGTGTCGATCCCGTAGAAACAGGGTGACACGGTTGGCGGGCAGGTGATCCGCATATGCACTTCCGAGGCCCCGGCCGCGCGAACCATCTTCACGATCTTTCGGCTGGTGGTGCCGCGCACTATGGAGTCGTCGATCAAAATGACGCGCTTTCCGGCCAGCAGTTCCCTTATCGGATTCAATTTCACTTTGACTCCGAAATGCCGGATCGCCTTTTTGGGTTCAATGAAGGTTCTTCCGACGTAGTGATTTCGGATCAATCCGAACGCAAACGGAATTCCCGATTCAGCCGCGTACCCGACAGAGGCCGCCGTTCCGGAGTCGGGGATCGGCACGACAAGATCGGCATTCACAGGGTTTTCCTGGGCAAGGATCCGGCCCATCAGATCGCGGCTGGACTGTACCGTTCGGCCGAAGACCATGCTGTCGGGCCGCGAGAAGTAGACGTGTTCAAAGATGCATTTTGCAAGGCGGGGTGCATGCAGGGCCTTGACCGACTGTAATTCCCCGCCACGAATGAGAACGATCTCTCCGGGTTCGACTTCGCGTATGTAAGTTGCGCCGATCAGGTCGAAGGCGCAGCTTTCAGAAGCGAACGCGTAGGATCCGTTCAGCTTGCCAAGGCACAGCGGCCTGAAGCCATAGGGATCCCGCACCCCGATAAGCGAATCCTCTGTGAGCAGCAGGAGAGAAAACGCGCCCTGGATTCGCGAGAGACTCTGGCCGAGGGCGTCGAGCAGATCGCCTCCCTGGTAACGTGCAAGAAGGTGAAGAATGACCTCGCTGTCGCTGGTGGACTGAAAAATAGCGCCCTGTGCCGCCAGTTCCTGGCGCAAGTCCTGAGCATTGATCAGGTTTCCGTTGTGGCACAAGGCGATCGTGCCATGGCTGCATTTAACCACGATCGGCTGCGCGTTACCCTCGGAGCTGTCGCCGGCCGTGGAATAGCGGGTATGTCCGATAGAGGCATGGCCCTTAAGCTTCGCAAGCGTTTCTTCGGAATACACGTCCGCCACGTGCCCCATGGCTTTGTGCGTGTATACCTGAGCGCCGTCGGATGACGAGATGCCGGTGCTTTCCTGGCCTCGATGCTGCAAAGCGTACAGGCCCAGATAGACCATGCCGGCAGCCTCAGAGTTATTTGCTATTCCAAAAATACCGCACATAATTTCCGCCCGCTTTCACGCTGGAGGTGTTAAGAGCCCTTTGATGATAACAGCTTCGGCAGGGCATATCGCCACGCCGCTTCGAGTTCCTCGACCGAAATGTCCACTGTCCGATCGGTCCGGTACTGCAGGACCAGCCGATTACCGCCAACCTGTCCCAGAATGGAAACTTCCAGTCCCATTTGGCGGCCCCTCGCTTTGAGTTCGACTGCACTTGTCGTTGTCAGGATGACGCGTGACGAATACTCGCCAAACAGATCCTTGCAGGTCTCCATGTTTTCCGGAATCCGGACTTCCGCGCCCACGGCCTGCCTCTGAACGTTCGAGTAACAGCATTCGGCGATTGCCACAGCCAGGCCGCCCTCGCTGATATCGTGGGCGGACTTGACCAGCCGTTTTCGTATGGCTTCCGAAACGAAATCCTGGAGAGCCCGTTCGTTATCGAGATTCACCTTGCCCAGGAGCCGGCTGGGAGTCTCCACCAGCACGATCGTGTCGCCTGCATCCTTGAAGGACGACGTCGTGACATACGAAATGTCCTCGATCACGCCGACCACGCCGAGCACGGGCGTCGGATAGATATCCTCACCGAATGTCTCATTATAAAAACTGACATTTCCCCCGGTGATCGGTGTTTCGAATTTGTTGCACGCTTCTGTCATGCCATCCACTACTTCACTGAACTGCCACATTACTTCTGGATGCTCCGGATTGCCGAAATTCAGGCAATTCGTCGCCGCCAGCGGGCGGCCCCCGGAGCAGACGATGTTGCGGCAGGCCTCGGCTACCGCCATTTTTGCGCCCTCGCGCGGATTGCGGGCGACCCGGTAAGCCGGACCGTCCAGGGTCATTGCCAGGGCCTTTTGCGTGCCTTTGAGCCTAACAACCGACGCGTCCGAACCAGGTCCCACCATCGTGTTCGATTGCACCATGTGGTCGTATTGTTCCCAGACCCATTGCCTGGATGCCAGGTTGGGCGAGGACACGGCGAGCATCAGAAGGTGGTTGTAATCCTGGCCGGCCGGGTTAGCGTCGGCATTCAGGAATGTTTCGATAAGGGCTTCTTCGCATCCGTCGAGGAAACTGTAAAGATCGAGCCGCGATGAACGCAGGTTTTTCGGCGCCGATAACGGACGCTGGTAGAGGGGAGCCTCGTCGGTCAGCGCCGTATTCGGAATTTCCGCCACGATTTTTCCTTTTTGCCGGACACGCAAGATCCCGTCATCGGTGACAGTGCCTACCGTCACGACATCGAGGCCCCACTTATGAAAGACGTCGAACACCTGCTTTTCCTTGCTTCGGTCTGCCACCAGCAGCATGCGTTCCTGTGACTCGCTCAGCATGATTTCGTAGCTGGTCATGCTGGATTCCCGTTGCGGCACCGTATCGAGATTGAGCTCGATAC
>CAMAWS010000467.1 GCA_945861845.1 Candidatus Sulfopaludibacter sp. SbA3
TCTCGAAGCGCCGTGAAAGACTTCGGATTAAAAAACTTTGAGTGCGGATCGAGCGTCCGGAGCATTCCGTCAATCGCCCCGAATACGGCCTCGTCTGAATCCACTTCAGTCGCGGCGTTTTCTTCGACCAACGTCAACAAGTTGGAAAACAGTCGCAACGAGTTGTCGACGTCTTCCGCCCCCTGTGCCTGTGCCTGCGCCTGAACCCGGCTACCACCGAACCCGCCAGCCACTGCCGACACAGTTAACACAAAGAGGAGGCTAAAAATCGCACGCGACGGTCTGATCTTCATCTACTCATCTCCCTTGCTTGCAACGGTTCGGGCGATTATAGCAGAAGCACTTAACGGCCTTCGTCAATTTAGTCACAGCTTATTCACCGCGCGCTCTTGGACCAAGGCTTCGCGCTGTGCCGCTCCCTCCCCTGAAAGGAAATTGGGCGGCACGCCACGTGATCCTTTTGTTATCATTAATATCCTTAGCAGGAGGAACTTATGGGACAACTCGGTTTTCAGGAGCTTTTCGTCATTTTCTTGATTGCACTTCTGGTCTTTGGACCCAAGAAGCTTCCGGAACTCGGCAAGTCCCTGGGAAAAGGCATTCGCGAATTCAAAAGAGCCACGGAAGGATTGAAGCAGAGCTGGGAAGACCAGGTTCGCGACACGGAAAGCAGTGTAAAAGACATATACGCGGACGTCGATTCTGACCCGAGCATGACCGGTCCAGTGCTTAGGGATGAGAAGGATGAAAAGGATGAAAAGGATAAAAAAGACGAAGCGCCGGTTCCGGAAGTCCTTGCCGCACAGCCGCAAACAACAACCACAGAACCCGTAGCCCCGAAAGAAACATAAGCGGCTGCGAATGCAAACCCGGCAAGGCGCACCCATCAAGAACAAGAAAAGGTTAAATGCCCGTCACGACGAATCCGCCTGAAGAAGAACTGGAGCAGCACGAACCACATGGGCAAATGTCGTTCCTCGATCACCTCGAGGAACTTCGCAAGCGCATCATCAATTCCCTCATCGGTATCGTCGCCGCATTTGCCGTTTGCTGGATATTCAGCAACGACATCTTCCTGTTCATTTCGGGACCGATCCGCACCGCAGGCGTGCAGCTGAACATGCTGCGGCCGACAGAGGGATTCACGCTGTCCATGAAGCTTGCATTCATGGGCGCGGTGTTTCTTTCATCTCCGGTGATCATGTCGCAGGTGTGGCTCTTTATTGCGCCGGGTCTTTACAAGCATGAGAAGCGATACGCGCTTCCCTTTATTTTCTTTTCGTCATTGCTGTTTGTTACCGGCGGAGCCTTCGGCTTCTATATTGCGTTCCCATTCGCGCTTCAGTACCTGATCCAGTGGGGCCGCGATATGGGAATGAACATGGTGATCAGCGCAAGCGAGTACTACGACCTGTTCATCATGATTGAGTTGGCGCTTGGATTTATCTTCCAGATTCCCGCCGTAATCTTCGTCCTTAGCCGGCTCGGCATTGTCTCCGCCGGCTTCCTCCTGAAACACACGAAGTACGCCATCCTGATTTCATTCGTAGCCGCGGCTGTCATAACTCCGACCTCGGATATCCCGAACATGATGATCATGGCCGTGCCCATGGTCACGCTCTACATGCTTGGGATCGTCGTGGCTTTCCTGTTTGGGAAGAAAAAGCAGGACAAGTAGGCGCTATCGCGTCTGGGTGACGCGCTTGTCCACTTCCGGAAGCGCGGTATAGACAACATCCCCGACGACCTTCAGGCTTCGGGCGCTTGTCTTATCCAGCGTATCGGCAGCCGTGTGCCAATATGGGTAGTCGAAGTCGATAAGATCAACCGCCGAGACGCCTGCTCGAAGATAGGGGACGTGATCGTCGGAAACCTCCAGGTCCGTGTCCGGGAATTCCCTGTTGTAACCAAGGCCATGAGCCGTGTTCCAAAGGATCGTCTTCAGCCACTCTGTCGATGCGCTCTCCCGGCTTATATTGAGGTTTTTGTCGCCGATCATGTCGACAAGGATGAGCGCGCGAAGCTGATCGAGCGAACCGGCGCGAACCCGGCGGTCCACGTCGTAGCGGCTGCCGTAGACGCTGTCCGTATCGGTCCACTCAAGAACCGCTTCTTCTCCGTCTAAAAACACAAACTCCAGTGTGTTCTCGATCTTGAGAGCTGACGTAGCCCGCGCCATTTCAAGAAGCCATGCCGCACTGGATCCTCCATCGCTGGCCCCAACGAAAGCGAAATCAAAATCCTTGGTGTCGTAATGCCCGGCCAGGGCGATCACTTCGGGCCTGGCGCCCGCACGCACGGCACGAATGTTGGTCATTCGGCGAGGGCCTTTGGGCGTCTGGGCTGTGAATTCGTCCAACTGCGGCCGCAGCCCGGCCTTTTGAAGTTCCCCGACGATGTAGGCCCGGGACTTTGCCAGCGCTTCGCTGCCCGCGGGCCGCGGCCCGAATCCAACCAGCTTCTGAAGGTCCGCAAAAGCGCGGTCGCCGTTGAACGGCGATGGCACAGCAGTCCCGCCGGCAGTGCCGCCTCGCTGAACTCCATATGCAACCACAACAACAAGCCCGAGAGCCGCGACAGCGAGCCACCAGTTCCTGCTCAGATGCTTGCGTGTTTGCCGTGTTTGTTTCTTTTTCATCGTCTTCATACGGTGGAAATTGTCGCACGAAGTAAAAGGATTCCCAGCCACCTCAGAGGAGAGAATATCGGGTATTCAAGGTATAGGGGAATGGACGGTAAGGGGTTCGAACCCTCGGCCTCGGCGTTGCGAACGCCGCGCTCTCCCAACTGAGCTAACCGCCCTGAAGCCAATTTTCATTAAAACATCCGGCTGGCGTAGGTGTCAATCGCACCCGGTCCATTGGTCGACCCACAATTCATTTCATCAATCCCGGGAGCGCACTACTATTGCCACTCTCTTGCGTCGACTACTTCTGCTCTTCCTGTTAATCCCGGTGTTTACTTTCGGCCAGACAGAACAATTCGGGACGATCTTTCCAGCATTCATGCGGCGAGGGACCGCACGTACCTGGATGGGAGCCGCTACCTTGATTTCACGCCAGACACCGCACTATTCCGGCATGCAGGACACATGCCGTGGGTTACCTTGACGACTTCCGCTACGTATTCGTGAAGCGGGCGCCATGTCGAATCGGCGAGGCGGATGCTGCGGCACCATGCGCACATAGGGACGAATTCCTGCAGAAGGCGCAGATCCGACAGCGCCCGCCTCAATTCCAGTTGCGA
>CAMAWS010000468.1 GCA_945861845.1 Candidatus Sulfopaludibacter sp. SbA3
CGTGCCAGGATCAAACAGGAATTTTTTCGAACTTTGCACGGGGCTAAAGCCCCGCGCCCACAGAATTCCTCAGAACTCCGCTATGCGCGCAGGATTAGATAGTCGAGGTCTTTGAACCGGGCGAATCCAGAATCGAAACTTACCAGCCGCATCCCGGCAGTCTTGGCAAACGCGGCCAGGTACGCGTCCGTCCACAAATCCCGCGCGGCCTTTGCCCCCTTGATCAACGGTTTCAAATTCGTCTCCAATCCCGCAGGCTCGTCGAGGAAGTGCACCGCGTCATCAGCCAGCATTTGCTCGCATTCCGCCCATGCGGCCTCCGGCTCGAACGTCAGGCTGCCCATGACCTGCCGATTGCAGAGCAGCCGCATGAATCCCAACTGCGTGATACGGCACAACGACGGCCGTTTCAAATCACTCCAGGCTTTGAGCGATGCCTTGTGATGAGGATGGCCCTCGACTGCGAAAGCCAGCCAGACGTTAACGTCCAAAAGATCGGCGATAGCGCTCAATGTCTTCCTCCTCTTCAAGTTTTGCGATAGTTCGGTTGTTCATCTGCTTCAGCAAAGGCCCGCCTTTGCCGCGTACCAGCGGAAATGGACACGACTTGGCCTGGCCTGCCCCACTCGTTTTAGGTTTCATCAGATAATCGCTTAAGGCAGACGTCACCAAATCCTTAAGCCTCACTCCTTCCATTGCCGCGCGAGCTTTCGCCTGCTTGAATAAAAGGTCGGGAATTTCCAGTGTTGTTTTCATGGAGCCATATTCCCATAGAACCAGCTTTCCAGCAACCGGCCACGCCCGTGAGGCGGGTTTGGTGGCCTACCGGGAAGGCGGGGCCAACCGAAAGCTGTTTGAAGGCGCGAGGCATTGATGCCGTACCCAGATTACGAAGAGTTGATCGCCGCACTAAACGAGCAGGGCGTGAAGTATCAAGTAAGCCAAAGCAGCGTTGAGCCGCAGACATCGGAATGATCGTTGTTTTGAGTAAGTAATTGAAGCTTCTTGTCCCTGGTTGTATCCTCCAGTGCAATGATGCCTCGACGATTAATTGCATACATGACGTTGGTATTGCTGTGTAGCGCGGGTTCGAGTTTTGCTGCCGCGGGCAGCGAAATTGCGGACGCCGCCATGAAGGGGGACCTCGCGGCGGTTCGAACCCTGCTGCAGCAGAAAGCTGACGTGAATTCGCCCCAGATCGACGGCGCGACGGCTCTGCATTGGGCAGTGTACCGTGACGACCTCGCGACGGCCGGCTTGCTGCTGGGGGCGGGAGCAAGCGCGGACGCGAAGAACCGCAATGGCATTACTCCTCTCTATATGGCGTCGCTGTACGGGAACGCTCCAATGATCGACCGGCTCATCAGGGCCGGGGCCGACGCGAAGCAGCGGGGACCGGCTGGAGAGACCCTGCTGATGTTGGCGGCCCGCAATGGAAATCCCAATGCCGTAAAGACGCTTATCGCAGCCGGATCCGACGTCAACGCCAGGGAAAGCCTGCGTGGGACAACAGCCTTGATGTGGGCGGCGGAACAGAAACATCCCGCCGCTGTGAAGGCGCTACTGGAAGGAGGCGCCGATGTTGCCGCTCGCTCCGGAGCTGCCGGCCTGCCCAGAAGCCGCGTTCACCCTGCTGTGGACCCGGCCATCGTTGAAGCGAATGCGCGGCGTTACTCGGCCGCTGCGGCTGCCGGTAGAACGTATCAGGAACAACTGGAATTCGAGGTCCAGGCCACGCGCGCCGGCCGCACCCAGAATGGCCGCCTGAATACGCCTGTGAATACAAACGATGCGGATGGCGATGTGCTGGTGGCAGGTCTTGTCGGCGGCGGAAGCGGCGGCCTGACGGCGCTTGTTCTTGCAGCCCGGGAAGGCGACATCGAGTCGGCAAAAGTGTTGATTGATGCCGGCGCCGATATAAATCAGGTGACGGAATACGGATGGACTCCCCTGCTGACGGCCACCAACAACCGGCACTACCGGCTCGGCGCGTTCCTGATGGAACGCGGAGCGGATGTGAACATGGCCAACAAGGGGCGTTGGACGCCTTTGTACCTGGCGACGGATAACGCCAACATTGAGGGCGGAGATTACCCGGTTCCGAAGGCGGACATGGATCACCTGGAATACATAAAGGTGCTGCTCGAACATCGAGCCGATCCCAATGCCCGCGTGAAGGACAATACGCTGAGCCGGACGATCTTTACGCAACTCTGGTTCCTGGAGTCCGGGGCAACGCCTTTCGTTCGGGTTTCTCAGTCCGGGGATACGGCGCTCATGAAACTTCTCTTGTCCTACGGCGCCGATCCGAAGTCTGCGACCGATCACGGCGATACGGCATTGACGGCTGCTGCCGGAATCGGCTGGATCGACGGAGTTACTTACGAACACTCGGCGAAGGAAACCGTGGAGGCAGTTAAGATCCTTCTGGATCTTGGCCTGGATCCGAACGGCGCCAACAAGGACGGACGAACTCCGCTCATGGGCGCCGCTATAAAAGGAAGACCTGAACTTGTTCAGCTCCTGGTGGACCATGGCGCAAAACTCGATACCCGCGACAAAGGCAATCGAGATACGGAAGACGCCGGCTCCATGCTGGCCGGGCACACCTGGCAAGCGCTGGACTATGCCGACGGCCTTGTGCGCGTTGGAGTGCAATCGGCGATCAATCGTCCCGAAGCTGCCGCGCTGATTCGCTCATTGATGACCGGGCGCGGGATGACAGTACCGCCGGTGAATCGCGTGGTCGAATCCATTTGTATTGTCGAAATCTGCAAAGAGAGAGCCTGGTAAGAGATCGCCTTCCGTCCCCGTACAGCACTCGCATATTTCCGCAAAGCAGCGGGAAAACAGGATAGAAATCGCGGGTAAAGCTATAAAATGAATTGCCGTTCTGTTAATAATTCCGGGCTGTTTGCCAGGAGACGGAGAAGTCTTAATGATCAATCGAATCGATAAGCCCGTTGCAGGTCAGCCATCTTTAGAAATCAAGCATAAGAAGCTCGCACAGTGGGTGGATGAAGTCGCTGCCCTGTGCACTCCGGATCGGATTCACTGGTGTGATGGATCGCAGGACGAATATCAAATGATGCTCCGGCTCATGGTCCATGGCGGCACCGCCGTGGCATTGAACGCCGAGAAGCGGCCCAACAGCATACTTGTCCGCTCGAGCCCCGCCGATGTTGCGCGGGTCGAGGACCAGACTTACATCTGCTCCAGAACGAAGGAAGAA
>CAMAWS010000469.1 GCA_945861845.1 Candidatus Sulfopaludibacter sp. SbA3
TGGGGCAGACGCGGCAAAACCGCGGACAGATACTCTATCGTTCGTGAGCGCGCCCAGTAAATGTCGACGCCTTCATTGAAGACCACATAAACGTACGAGAAACCGAAATCGGAGAATCCGCGAACCGACTTTACGTTGGGGGCGCCCAACATGGCCGACACGATCGGATAGGTCACCTGATCCTCAATGATGTCGGGACTTCGATCCCATCGCGAGTACACGATCACCTGCGTGTCGCTCAGGTCCGGAATAGCATCCAGCGGCGTGTTGAATATGGACCAGAGGCCCATCGCAATCAGAACGCCGGTGAACAGGAGGACAAGGAATTTATTCTCCGCAGAGAACTCGATGATCCGGTTAATCATGTTTGTGCTCCGTGGCGGGTTCTTGCGCTGGCTGTCCCTGCTGCGGTACGGCGCGGGCAGCGCGGAGACGGCTTTCGGAATCGATCAGGAAGGTTCCCGATGACACAATACGCTCGCCTGCCTGCAATCCTTTTCGGACTTCGATGCGATCGGCAATGCGCTGACCGACCTCAATGTCTCGTGGCTCGAGGAAGCCGCCGCCGAGATCCACAAAAACCGTTTTACGTTCGCCGGAATCCAGTAACGCCTCGGAAGGAATCGTCAGGATCGTGGCCGCTCCCAATTGGAACTCCACATCAACCGCCATGTCCGGTTTCAAGAGAAGGCCGGGATTCTCCGCATCCAGGCGAACCTTCAGCGTGCGAGTCATGGGATCGACTTGCGGCTGGATGTAGTTGACCTGTGCGCGGAACGTACGGTCCGGCGAGTACGGCAACCGGACAATTGCTCGCCTTCCGGGACCAACGTTCTCGATTTCATATTCGAAAACGTCCGCGACGACCCACACTCGCGAGAGATCGACAATGGTGTACAGATTCATGGCCGAATCGACCTTTGAGTTGGGGAATACGTTACGTTCGGTGACGTAGCCGGTGGCCGGAGAGTAGACGGTGACCGTCTTGGTCGGCGTGCGTGATTCCTCGATGCGATCGATCTGCGCCGCGCTCAGGTCCCACAGCTCCAGTCGCCGCCGGGCGGATTCCACAAGACTGTCCATCTGAGTGGGAATCTCCGGCTCGCGGCTGGACTTCATGGTTTCGCGTGCCTTGAGCGCAAGCAGGAATTCCTGCTGTGTCGCAAGCATCTCCGGGCTGTAGATCGTCAACAAGGGATCGCCTTTGCGGACGAACTTGCCGACGAAATCGACGAACACTGTCTCGACCCAGCCTTCGATTTTGGTGTGGACCTGGGCGATCCGCGTGTCGTCCACCGCAATCTTTCCCACCGCGCGAATGCCTCTGGAGTTCGCGGACAACTGCACAGTGTCGTAGCGGACGCCGATAAGTTGCTGCTTGTTCGGATCGACCTGAAACGCGCCGGCCGGCATTTCGGCCGTCCCTTCGACGGGAGTGTCCGCATATACGGGCACGAGGCTCATGCCGTCGGGCGCCTTGCCAGGCTTGTCCGACTTATAGGCCGGATTCATCGGATCGACGTAATAAAGGACCTGCCGCTCCGTACTGGAGGCCGTTTCCGGGGCGTCGGGTGTGTTGTAGAGGTACCCTCCGCCGAAGCCCAGGGAGACGAGAATCAGAATAACGGCCAGGCGTTTTACGGTCTTTACTGCACACCCCCCGGTCCGATCAGGGACACACCGGTCATGGCTTCGAGCCTCGTGAGCGCGAGCCGGGCATTCAACATTTCCTCGAAGTAGCTCATCTGGACCTCGAGACGGGCAGTGAAGTTGGTAAGCACGGAAAGAAAATCGAGCTTGCCGGTTTCGTATCCGGGCATCGAGGAATCGAGCGCGAGACTGGCCTGGGGAACAAGCGTTTCCTCATACATCTTCATCAAACGCAGTGACGTTTGTGCCATGAGGAAATCGTCGCTGATACCGAGGTACAGGCTCCGGCCGGTTGCCTCGTAGTTTCGCCGGGCCTCGCTAACCATGGCGGCCTGCTCGGCCAGCCCGGCTCGTTGTTTGCGAAAGAAGGAAGTCGGCAGTTTGAAGTCGATCCGGAGCTGATACATGGCGGGCATCGCACCCTGGTAGAAGTAGCCGGCAGATACCGCGTAGTCCGGATAAAAGTCTTTGCGGGCAAGGTTCATCGCCAGTTCGGCGCGCTCGATCATTTTCTGGTCTGCCCGAATCATGGGTGCGTCCTGCTGGCTCGCCGCAAGCAGGTCGTCCAGCGCTATCGTCATCGATGGTGGAGCCTGGGGCGCGGCGGCGCCCATCGAGAAACCCGACGCGCGATTGAGAAATGTCCCAATCTCCACTTCCCGGATCCTGCGCTCCCTTTCGATCTGCAGCAGCTTTATCTGAAGAAGTGACAGTGCGGTCTGCGCCTTAAAAATGTCCTGCTGCACTGCGTTTCCGACGGAATAACGGATCTCCGTAACCTTCAACAGTTGCCGCAGCAGATCACGGTTCCTCAGAAGAAGGTCCTCAACGCTGTTCGTGTAAAGGATTCGGTAGTAGGCCTGCTTCAGCCGTGAGACCACATCACGACGCACCGTCTCATATCGCTGGAGTTCCGCTTCCGCTTCCTTGAACGCGATATCGCCTCTGAGTTGCCTTTTTCCGGGAAAGGGAACGTCCTGCGTGATCATGAAGCCGATGTTGCTCGCCGGTTCGCGGCCAAGGCCGGCGCCCGGTAGCGGACTCCCGGCGCTCGCGTACCCCGCCGAAACCATCGTCTCGTCGAGCGCGCTCGCCTGGGCCGGCCTTTGCCGCGCAGCTTCGTACCGCTTCTGTGCGGCAAGGATCTGCGGGTTTTCTCGCAGCGCCTGGCGGATAAATTCATCGAGATTCGGTTCCCGATCCTGTGCGTAGGCTGGAATCCGAATGGAACCAAGCAATATGACGATCAATGCCCTGATAAAGATCTGACGATTCACGGAAACACTCCTTTTCTGAAGGAACACTCGTCGAGGGACTTACAAAAGGAAGTGGGCCGGGAATCAGATCTGGAGAATGCGGTTGCTTTGACCGGATGGAGTATCGACGGCCGGAGGAGACACGGGGAGTCTAGTGATCGTTTCTTGCCGGGCTGAAGTCATACGCATCAGGTGAGACGGCCCGCCAACGCCGGGGCGTGGGGCTACATCTTTCCTGCTGTCGATGGATGCAACCATCGAAGAGGAGATACTCTGACATTCAACTGAGCCCGCAGCTACGAATTGCAGATAATCGTCC
>CAMAWS010000470.1 GCA_945861845.1 Candidatus Sulfopaludibacter sp. SbA3
CCGCTGCCCCAAACGAGCCAGTTGCGCGCGCCATACTCGAAGCCCGCGCTTCCGGCGGCGTTCGCGTTGTTGCTGCCCCCGGTTCCGGTTGTATAGCCGCGGAAACCGTCCTGAGACTGCTCGCGGAATTGGAAGCGGCGTGATACCGCGTTAACAACGCCACCTATCGCGTTGCTGCCGTACAACAAGGTTGCGGGTCCTTTCACCACTTCGAGCCGTTCGACATTCATTATGTCGATGGGTTCGCCGTGGTCACCGGATTGCGACGAAAGAGTACCCGTGCGCACACCGTCCTGCAGTATCAGGACGCGGTCTCCATCAAAACCACGAATGACGGGCCTCGATGCGCCCGGTCCGAAACTTCGCTTGGAGACACCGGGTTGATTGTCGAGAATTTCTCCGACAGAAGCCGCAGTCTTCTCTGCGAGCGCGAATGAATCCAGAGTGCTCACCGACTGGAAGGACTGAAACGCTGGCTGTTCCACTCCGCTTGCTGTAACGGTGATCTCCTGCCGCATGGGGGAAAGACTCAGATGGAAATCGAGCGTAGCCGCCTGGTTTGCGGTCACCTGAATGCTCTGGAGTTTGGAGGTGAGACCGGCTCGGCTGGCAACGAGATCGTACATTCCGGCCGGCACTTGCTGAAATTCGTACAAGCCGTCGTCATTGGTTTCGACTGAACGGCCCATCTGCGAAATGAGAACCGTAACGTGAGGCAGCGCCAGATCCCTGTCAGCGATAGTGACGGTTCCTCGTATCATGCCAGGGTTCTGCGCGAATGCCGGGACTGCCATAAGACAAGCGATAAGGACAAAACAGACAGAACACTTCATGAGTTCGCCTCCATCGCGAAATGTTATGGAGGGCTTCCAGTACGGCCTATCGATAACCAATGAGCGGGCGAATATTGGCGGCGAGCGGCTCGAAACGGTCTACAAACGGAGCAGTTGTTCGCGTAGAAGCCGCGATTGAAGACGGCTGACGCGGAACTCCTGGTTGTTATTGAGGATGACTATGAATGTTCCTCCTGGCATGGGCACGATCCGGCGAATCATCTCAATGTTCACCAATGTGCCGCGCCCAAGACGGACGAATTGGTTCTGTTCCAGGCGAGCGGCAAGGTCGCGCAAACGATGGGAGATCGTATGGTTTTCATTATCTATGGTGCGGATGCGAAGGAATTCTCCTTCAGCGAGTATAGATACGATCCGGCGCACAGGAATCAGGACGATTTCATCGCGGCGTCGAACGGGAATTCGTTCCAGCGGCCTTGCCTCAGCAGCTTCATAGTCAGCCGCCGCCTGACGAACGCGTTGCGTTTCTTCTTCCTGAGAATCTGCGCGCTCCAGACGCTCTCGCGCGCGATCCAGGGTTTGCCTCAGCCTCGCACCTTCCACAGGCTTCAGCACATAATCGACGGCGTTTATTTCGAATGCCCGAACGGCGTATTCGTCATAGGCGGTAACAAAGGCGATAAGAGGCATTTTATTCTTTTTCAGCAGCCGCACGACGCCAAGGCCATCCACTTCAGGCATCTGGAGGTCCAGGAGCGCCAGATCCGGTTTCAGCGATTCAATCAATTGGACGGTTTCCATGCCGTTGCCGGCTTCGCCGACGATTTCAACGTCATCGAATGTGCGGAGCAGTCGCGCTAGAAACGATCGCGCGGGACGCTCGTCGTCTGCGATCAACACTCGAAGTGTTTCGGTTATGCCGCTCACAGGGATTCAACCGAAGCTGCAGCATTCACGGACGCCAGGTCCGCCGACTGTACCGGAATCCGAATCTTTACGCTGGTGCCAAGTCCTGGTTCGCTTTGCAGTACCACGGCGTCTGGGCCTGCTCCGTACCGCTGCAGCCTCTGTTCGACATTGGACAGGCCGACCCCGCCGCCCTTTCGTTTCTCGATCACGGAGAGCGTGGCGCCCACCCCTGTGTCGGTTACCGAAACTAGAATTGCGGCGGAATGTGTGTCGCCTGCGTATTGCAACTGTGCGCAAATCCGGACTTCTCCGCCTGCGATACATTCACTGATGCCGTGTTTGATCGCGTTCTCCACCAGCGGCTGGATGACCAGAGCTGGAATCCGAAGCGACCGTAGTTCGCCCGGTACATCAATGAACACCTGGAGCCTATCTTCAAAACGGGCGCGTTCGATGTCGAGATAAGCTTCGATGAGATCCAACTCTTCGCCGATTGTGACGAATTCCGCACCTGTCCCCAGAACGCGGCGCAGCATTCCGGACAGCCGCATCAGCGTTACAAATGCGCGGTCCGGCGCCGTTTGGATGAGATAGCCGATTGTGGTCAGGGCATTGAACAGGAAGTGGGGATTCACCTGGGCGCGAAGTGCGCGCAGTTCGGCTTCGGCCGCCAGTTTGCGCATCTCTTGCTCGTGTACGTCGCGGCGATACCGTTCCTGTATGGATCGGACGGTGTCGATTCGGCGGGCCAGAAGCAGCGATCCGCGCTCGAGCATCGCGATATCGCCGGACAGCAACCGGCGGCCGCCAGATAGATCGCGGATGGCCAGAACGTACCGGGGCATTTCTGCCGTAGGTACCAGTAATGTCGCACTTCTTCGATCCGGACGAATCCAGAGATCGACTGCCGTTTCCCGGGACTCGGACCATTCGACCGATTCGGCGTTCAATGCTGGCGCAATTGTCCGGGACGCTTCGTCCAGAATGGCTCCGGGAGTTTCGCATCGATCGATCGCCTGCGAGAGCCTTGAGGCCAGTTCGGTGTAGTCGACGCGGCGCAGGACGATCTTATCCACAAACCATTCGGCGCTCCGGCGCAATTGGGGATAAACAATCGCCGTCGCCAGCCACATGCCAAGAAGCAAGGCGCCCGAGCGCTCGCTGAGGGGATCATTCGTCAGCAGGGGAGCCACGCCGAATACGAATACGCTGAAGGTCAGGCCCGCCAGAAGCATGAAGGCCAGTGCGCGCTTGAGAAAAATATCGGCGAGCGCGAAGCGGAAGTCCTGGTACAGAATCAGAAGAGCGAGTGGAAGCGATGCATGATGGCCAACCAATTCCAGCCACCATGGGTCCTGTTGACCACCCTGATGGTTTCCAAGGTGAAGCGCCGACACCGCGAAGACCGCCAATGCCACTACCCACAACATTCGGCCGCGGCCTTCCTGGCGCGGCGTAACCACAAGCAGTACGGCCAGCAGGGCGCCGTACCCCACGGTGACGCCCATCAATGCCT
>CAMAWS010000471.1 GCA_945861845.1 Candidatus Sulfopaludibacter sp. SbA3
AAGCTGCCCGGTGCGAGGAAGTTGCCGCCAGTCGTCGAGTGCACCGGCGTATTTCCGTACTCGCCTCGTCCCGGCTGCGTGAACGCCGCCGGATTGAACCACTGGGCCATGCTCTTGTTCGGCATGAGGTAGTCCGCCATAACCTGGACCGGACCCTGATCGTTCGTCCCGGTGAACGCATTGTCCAGACCGGATGTAATGGACCGGTGCGGACCGGACAGGATACGCACGATTCCCGAAACCGACCAACCACTGGCAAGTACATTCAGAGCCCGGTTCGCAATCTGCGGCGTGTCGTACACCGTCGACATATTGAAGTTGTGACGACGGTCCAGTTCGCAATTGCTCCGGTTGGCGCCGCGTCGTTCCTGAGTCGGAGCGCCGGTGGTCTGGATGACGTCGTTATAGCCGTCATCGATACAATGCGACCAGGTGTAGTTACCCTGGATGGTGATGCCATTCGACCGGCGGCGCTGAATCTGCAGCACCATCGCGTTGTAAGTTCTCGACGTGTTGTCATCGCCATAATTGATGTTGGCGTAGTACTGACCCACGGCCGGATTCGCGAGCGCCAATACGCGGCGCGCGTTGGTGTTTCCAGTGGTGGAGCATTGCGTACCGGTATTGACCTGGAACGCCGTCCGAACTCCGTTCAGGAAGCAGTTGCGGCTGGCATCGCCCACTCCAGGAACGTATACGGCGGGATTTGCTTCGTAACGGTACAAAGAGTGAATGATGTTACTGCCGATGTAGTTTCCGGCGATCATCCAGTTCGTTCCGAATTGTTTCTGGATGCTCAGGTTCCACTGGTTGATGTATGGCTTCTTCAGATCCCATGGAAATACCGTGTAGCCGCCATTCAGCGGGAACGAAGAGTTCTTATCCAGCGGAATCGGATGAGGCGATACTCCGCCGGGATAACTCGCCCACGGATCCTCAAACGTCGTGCTGTTGACCACGATCGAAGCGCCCTTCGGCGCGGTGTCGCGCCGTCCACCAAAGATGTGGAGGTGTGGGTTGCTGAAGAAAATACCGTACGCCGCGCGGATGGTCATAAGGCCATCGCCCTTGGGATCGTACGCCAGACCGATGCGCGGAGCGAAGCGGCCGGCTCCCGAGTTGCTGCCGAAGAGGGCGTTGCTCTCCGGAATGCCGCCTTCACCCGCGAAATAGATTCCAGCCGGGGCATTCGGAAAGATGGTGCTCTTCTCGCCCTTGTTAAAGCGCTCTCTGCTGAAGAAAGCTCCCGGGGCTCCGGCATCATACGGCGCGAAGGCCGGCTCGTAACGCACGCCCAGGTTCATCGTGAGATTCTGGGTTGTTTTCCACGTATCCTGCAGGTAAAAGGCGAGTAGGTTCTGCCGGTACGCCTGGCCCGTGATCCGGCTCTGCGTAAAGGTATTGGCGCGTCCGATCATGAAGTCGCCGAGCGGCACTCCGGTGTTCACCGCAGTGAACGCGAACGAGCCAGGAGCCGTCGTGCTCGACGTGTAGTTCATCATGTTGTGGATATGCTGGACGCCGAATCCGATCTGATGAGCGCCCTTCGCCCAGGTCAGATCTTCGGAAAGCTGGTACACCGTCGAGTTCGTTATGCCCGGAGTTCCCAGCGAACCGATGACGCTGAATGCGCCTGAGACGCTCATCAGCGCAATCTTCGAGTAATTCCCCGGATGGACATAACCTCTCACACCGACGTCGGACCACGTATAGTAATCCGGCAACTGCTTCTCGTTCACAGTGCGAAGAACCGTGCCACGGAACGAACTGACCATCGAAGGGCTGATCGAGTAAGTGTCACCAAGCACGAACGACTTCGAGTGCCGGTAATAGTCCGCCTGGGAGACGGAAAGGATTGTCTGACCGTCATAGTCTGACGGCGTATCCAGACGCGAAAATCCCCAGCGTCCGAATATCGAGTGCCGGTCACTGGCCTGCCAGTCCACTCTCGCCAAAGGAGCTAACTCGTCCTGGTTGGTCCTGCGGCCAAATGACACACGGCCGCAACTGTCCTGCGTCGTGACATTCAATTTACTCAATACATTGAGCGCCACCCTGGAATACAGCGCGGGATCGATCCGGTTGTTGACGAACGGCGCACGAAGAGTCACGGGGCTGGGCTGGCATGCTGTCGATGCGTATGCCGTCCAGTCGCCGGCCACCATTTGAGGCGTCGGAATAAATCCGATAGTCCCCTTGGAGTCCGTGCGCTGCAACGTGACCTGTATGCCGCCGAAGAAAAACAGCTTGTTTCTGACGATCGGGCCCCCGATCACGCCGCCGAACTGGTTGCGCTTGAGCGGATCCTTTTCACTGGCAAACGTGTTGCGCGCGTTAAACATTCTGTTGCGCACGAACTCGAAGAGGCTGCCGTGAAAGTCATTCGTTCCGGTCTTCGTGACGACGTTAACAGCGCCTGCGGCGTGGAAGCCATACTGCGCGGGAACGGCGCTGGTTTCCACTTTGAATTCCTGGATTGCATCCGGGAATGGAAGCGGCAGGGCCTGGTTGCCGTATGGATCGTTGTGGACGCCGCCATCCAGCATGAAGGCGAGGCCGTCATTGGATCCGCCGCCGACGGAAATGATGTCGGTTGGGTAGTTGCGCGGCGTGTTCTGTGTTCCGCCACCGATTGCCGCTCCTGAAATGATGATGAGCTCCGTTACGTTTCGACCGTTGAGCGGCAACTCCATCACGCGCACATTGTCGATAACCTGGCCGACGCCGGTGCTGCGCGTTTCGACGAGCGCTGCGTCTGCCTGTACTTCGACGGTTTCGGACACCTGTCCGATTTCCAGCGAAATGTTGACCACCGGATTCCCACCGACCTGCAGCACGATTCCGGTCTGCGAAAACGTCCGGAAGCCCGGAAGCGACCCTTCCAACCGGTAGGGACCGATCGGAAGACTCGGCAACGAGTATGAACCTGTTTCATTAGTCACCACGCTTCGCACAAATCCTGTCGCGGTTTGAGTGGCGGTAACTTCCACGCCGGGCAGTACCGCGCCGGTCGCATCTGTTACTGTTCCATTGATTTGAGCTGTGCTCTGCGCCCAGAGTGCAGTCGAGAATAAGGCACAAAACAAGATTCCTGTCGCCATCCGCTTCATAGTTCCCTCCCTCTTCGGATCCAGACAATTGGCCAAGCACCAAAAGTCGCCTCCTGACAGGCGGCCATGAGTTGACTCTTTTGATACAAAAACTTAGGGGC
>CAMAWS010000472.1 GCA_945861845.1 Candidatus Sulfopaludibacter sp. SbA3
AGAGTCGTCACGGCAATGGAGCCCCCGGCCAGGGCCCAGAACCCGATCCCCGCTGCCAGGCCCGCCGCAATAACGACCAGCGATGCGACTTCCGTTGTCGCGTCGGCTTCGCGCCGGGCTGCTGTGACGTAGGCGGCCACGACCAGAGCTACAGCGCCCGCCGTAAGAACAACCGCGAATGCCTGCGATGGGCCTGTCCACAGCCACCCCGCCATGCCGGACACAAGGCCAAGAAGCGTGAACGTGCGAGCCCCCGCGAAGCGCGCCCTTGGCCCGGAGGCGTGACCGGACCATTCCCGCTCCAGGCCGACAGCCAGACCACCAAGCGCCGCAATGAAGATTCCGATCTCGATGTGGCTCCCCGGATTCACAATGCCGAAGATACGCCCTCGCGCCATTCGAATCCAGACCGGATGTCACCGCGGGAATCGTGCGCAAGAACCGCCGCCATTTTTCAGTGTTGATCTACTCCCTGGAACTGGCGCGCCGCTTCCACCATGGCCGGTTCATGTAGTCATTGCGACTGCGGCTTGCTGAAACAGCATTTTCCACGGCCGGCAGGTCGAAAGGTTTCAGAATGTAATCGAAGGCGCCCATCTTCAGGGCGGACATTGCAATTTGGCGGTCTGCAATTCCTGAGAGGACAATTACAGGCGGGCACCCGCCCGCCTTCTTCATGGCAGCCAGCGTTTCCATTCCGCCCATTCCCGGCATGCTCAAGTCCAGCAGGATGACATCGAAGTTGGGATTCGAAACGATCATGCGGAGGGCTTCGTTACCGTCACTCGCTTCCTGCACCACATACCCCCGCTTTGAAAGGAACTTTGCGAGCAGGGAACGAATGGCATCTTCATCATCCACGACGAGGATATGGGAGAGCATCGGCCGGAGAGCCGTGTTCACGCAACAATTGGAGTGCCGTGAGCTTTTCATCCTGGGATTGGTCGGGGCGATTCATTTCCGAGGTGAGAAATTGAACCAGTTCGGTCGTGCGATTGGCTTTCAAAGCTGCATCGACATATGCAAACAGCCAGGTGTCGCCCAATCGGTGGGCCAGATCTGCGAGCACCGGCAATATGGTATCGCCCGCATTCAAGTCGAGCAGTACTTGTGCCGCCTCTTCCTGTTTCTTCGCATCGAGCCCGGCTTCCCGAAGCTTTCGTGACCAGAAGATTCGAAGCTCGTCCTGCACCGCCGGCTCTTTGTCTGCCACCGCGGTCAGAGCCTGCAGGTAAGCCCCTTCGATTTCCGCACTGGCCTGCCCCATCAATGCCCGCAAGTGCGGAAGAGCCTCCGCGTAGCTGCCGATGGCATTCAATGCAGATGCGAGCTGGAACCGGTCAGAGTTGCTGTTTCGGCGCTGGTAAAGCAGCCTGGCCGAGACTGCCGCGAGTATCTTCTTGTCCACGTCATTCGCGACGAAAAAGAGGTTCTCAATAAAAGGTACGGTCAAGATCGGCTCATTCGCCGTCTCCATCCAGTCGACGACGGGTTTTTCATCACCCGCCTTCGTTTCCAGCAGGGCCCAGCCTCTGACAACCGCGCCAATGCGTCGTGTGGTTCGCAATCGCCGGAACAGGGTCAAGCCCTCATTTGCAATGGCGCTCTCCAGGTAAAGGTTGACCAGGTCGTTTATTGCGGCCACTGGCAATTCAGGAACCGCTGTAAGGGGCGCCAATAGCTTTATCGAATCCGGCCGCCGCCCGGTGTCATTGTAGATGGATGCCAGCTCCAGTTTTTCTTCCATCCGCAGGTTCCGCCCTTCGGCCTTCTCAATCCACCGCATGGCGCCCGCAAGATCGCCCCGTGACAAGGACACCCGTGCTCCGAGCAACGGGTACTCTTCCATGAAACTCTCGCCGATGGTATTGAACATGTAGTCGGCGAATTCTTTCCGTTTTTCCACAAGGGCCGTGCTGGCCAGGTTGGACAGGAGCCAACTCGGCAAAATGCTCAATTCCCGCTGCGCCGCCACGTCAAGGGCCATGCCTGCGCGATTCTTCGTGAGAAGCAGATCCAGGAAACTCTCCAACGCCGGGTCAGGCAGGCGCCCCGCCATATACAAGCGGTCGAGCCGCTCCAGCGCGCGGTCTTCCTGCATATTCCGGATCTGGAGGTGGATCAATTCCGTGAGCAGGGCCGTGTTGGTATCGGCGGCGGCTTCGAATGGTTCAAGCAGCGCAAGGGCCTTTACCGGCTGGCCCTTGAAGCTGAACAATGCGGCAAAGCGAACTGCGATGTCCGGATCCTTGTTCGCTGAAAGCCACTTTTGCGCTCTCTGCATTGCTTTATCGGGCTCCGAGGCGTCCAGCAGGAGACTGACCAGGAAGTGAACCGTGTCCGTCGTAATGTCCTGGGATTGCCTGGCTTCGAAATTCTCGAGTGTTGTTATCGCGTCGCGCACGCGTTCCCGGGCTGCCTGGAGGCTGGCGAGCGCAATGAAATCCTGGCTGGTTCCGTTGTATTTCTCAGTGATGGTCTCGATAACCGCGATCTGCTTGTCCGATTGACCGCGAAAATTGTAGATGTCCGAGAGTTCGCGAAATATCTTCTCCGACGGGTTCGACGACGCAATGCCTTCCATGATCTTCAGGTAGTCGTCCGGCCGCTGGGAAAATTGATAGTACTTGGCGAGTTCCCTGCGCGCGTCAAGACTGGATGGGTTTTCGCGAACAAAGCGCTCCATCAGCGCGATAGCCGCTTCGACGTCACCGTATTGAAGATAAAGCTGGCACAGCGGCATGACGACTGAAACGGAGAAATCGCCAGCCGCCAACCGCTGCTTGTATTGCTCCAACGCTGTCTCGAAATCTTTGTCCCGCAAGCGGATCAGTGCGAGTTCCGGAGGGCGCGTCACGAGCATCAATCCACCGGCAATACCCAGCGCAACCAGGACCGCGAAGAGGATGTAATGTCTCGGTTTCATGATTCCGGAAAAGGAGTAACAAGAACCTGAACAGGATCGGTCGTGCGGGGACCCAGGTTAAGGAACAAACTTCCAGCCACGTCCGACGTCTTGCGATTTTGCCAGACAGTTCCGTCTTTCATGCGCACTTCAAACAGAAAAGTTCGCTCGGGACCCACTTTCCACTCCATTTCGCCTGTACCAAAACCGTGCGCCGAAAAAATGAAAGTTTCACCGTCCGCCCTGAAACCAGAGATCGACCACCGGGCTTGTATAAGGTACGGGCCGGGTGCGGGAACGGG
>CAMAWS010000473.1 GCA_945861845.1 Candidatus Sulfopaludibacter sp. SbA3
CCACGATTTGGACATTCAGGCTCGAAATATTCTCTCTTAACAAAGACCTGCCGATTCGATCTAATCCTTGTCAATGTACGCTATGAAAAAACTGTTACTGCTGATTGCTCTTATTTGTCCGGTTGTTTCCCACGCTACAACCGTCGAACGGCTCACGCTTGATGACCTGGTTAGAAAGGCCGGGAAGATTGTTGTTGGGAGAGTGAATGGCGTTCGAACTTACTGGTCTGGCCAGATCATTCTCACCAGCTACACGATCGAAGTTCAGGAAACCATCAAGGGAACGGCGTCGCGCAACATCGAGGTGACAACGATCGGTGGCACGATTGGTGATATCACGCTTCACGTTGCGGGTATGCCCTCGTTCCAGAAGGACGAGAACGCCGTGGTTTTTCTTGAGAACACTGGCATGGTTTCAACAGTCGTCGGCCTCGGCCAGGGAAAGTTCGCCGTGAGGAACGGCGAGGTGACCAACACCATTGGTGGTCTTGATTTTCCCGACGGCCGAAAAGCCAAACCGCTCAACATGACTCTCGAATCTTTCAAGAATCAGATTCGCCGCCGGCTTAATTAATCTTGAAGAAGCACCTCGTCTTAGTTCTGCTTGTGTTGTGTACGGCCGGTGCCGCGGCCGCATATACGCGCCTGACTCTTTCCGGGGGCGGTAGTCCGCGGTATACGACCCTGCCGGTCCAATACTGGATCAACGAGAAGGGCTTCTCGCAGATTCCCAACGGAAGCGAGTTCAATGCCGTTCATTCCGCATTCGAGACCTGGCGGAAGGTTTCCATCGCCGCCTTGACGGTTCAATACATGGGCACGACACCGGCCCTTGGCGTCGGCCGCGATGGCATGAATGTCATATCGTTCGCGGATGGTTCGACTCCGCTTGGATCCACTACGATTGCCGCGACGTTTTCATTCTTCAAGTCGGGAAGCGGCGGCACCATTACTGACGAAGCGGACATCATCTTCAACACCACTGCGTTTTCGTTTTCCACCAGCGGAGAATCCGGCAAATACGATATTCAGAGCGTACTGACCCATGAAGTAGGACACCTGCTCGGATTGGATCACTCGGCGCTGGTGTCGTCGGTCATGGCGCCCTTTGCTGCTCTCTCCGTTATCGCCCAGCGGACCCTGATGTATGACGACATGGCCGGTATCGCCGAAATCTATCCCAACGCCGCTGCGACTGCTGCGCTGGGCCAGATTCGCGGTTTCGTTCGTTCAGGCACGGCTGCAGTGTTTGGCGCCCACGTTGTTGCCATTACTGGCGACGGAACGCCGGTTGTTTCTGCCCTTTCACAACCCGATGGAAGCTATACGATCCGATTCCTGCTCCCCGGCGCGTACCGGGTTTATGCCGAACCGATGGATTTGCCTGTAATAGCCGACAACGTAGGTGGCGGTTCAACATCCTGGTACCGCAACTTGAATACCGATTTTGGAACGACGTACCTCGGCAATGTCGCAGAGCAGTCCGCAGGATCCACAGTGCAGGTCAGCCAGGGAGTTGCCGCATCCGCGGACATTCAAGTTCTGCCGAAAGGGACCACGGGATTGAATCTCACACGGCCCGCCTTTGGGGTGCGCGTGGCCCGTGGAGTTCGAGGGACATTGCGCATCGGCGGGGAAGACCTCACTGCCGGCGCGGGATTCTCGGCGTCAGACCCGTCAATCGTGCTGGGGGCTCCGGCCTTTGGCGGGTCGATTTCTTCAGTGGCGTCAACGAGTGCGACATTCGATATTACTGTCGCTTCATCTGCGCCTCTGGGACCCAAGAACATTACAGTCACGCGGAACGCCGATTCCTCGATCCTGAGCGGCGGTCTGGTCATCACGGATGTTCTGCCGTCCAGTATCCAGGTGGCCCCGGCATCCGGTGCATCCGACATTCAGACGCCTGTCACAATTACGGGAAGTAATTTCTGGGCGGGAGCACAGGTTTATTTTGGCGGGCTTCCTGCCTCGGACATTCGCATTATTGATTCCGGAACCATTCTGGCAACCTCGCCGCGAAACGCTCCTGGAGTTGTCAACGTACAGGTCGTCAACGCTGATGGAACGGCTGGCGTCACATTTCAGGCGTTTACGTACACGGCATCCCTGCCACTGATCTCCCGAGTCTCCCCACTGAGCGGATCGCCGATCACACGCGTTCTTATTGAAGGAGAACACTTCGACAGCCGCATTCAGAATATCGAAGTGCGGTTCAATGGCGTGCCCGCGCGGGTCGCAAGTGCAACGGCGAACTCCATCGAGACCGCAGTTCCGTTCGGGGCGACCAGCGGCCCAATCACTGTGACGGCTTTCGGCCAGACTGCGACGGGGCCGGTCTTTACGGTTACTGCGGCAGCGGCGACTTCGAATATCGCAACCAGTTCTTATAGCTTCACCGATGCCAGCGCCCCTGCCGGCGGAACTAATATGACGTTCAGCGGTGTTGACGATGCCGTCGCCTTCACCACGCTGCCATTCAGCTTCAGCCTGTTCCAGGACATCTATCTCGCGGGTTCGCAGATTTCCATAACGACCAACGGATGGTTGAGTCTTGAAGCCATTTCAAATACGGAATTCCAGAATGCGCCATTGCCCGGAACCACCGTCTCGAGGCCGGTTGACGGCAGTACCGGGTCTGTGCCGGAGTCGTTGATTGCGGCTTTCTGGGACGACCTCATCGTGAGGCCGGGCATCAGCACGGTGAGCACTCGAACGGTTGGATCGGCCCCGAACCGCCGATTCCTGGTGCAGTGGTCGAACATGAGCATTCTCGATGAAGTGGGGACGGACCTTAACGCGAGCCTGACGTTCCAGGCGATCCTCTTTGAAGGCAGCAACGATATCCAGTTCGTGTATCAAAGCATGGCAGGCCCACGATCAGACGGATCGAGCGCCACGATCGGTTTGCAGAATCTCAAGCGCATCAAGGCTGTGCAGACCGGTTTCAACCAGGCCATTGCCGGTAACGGCAAGTTTTTCACCTACCGCTTTAATGGCGGGGACTATGTCACTGCGGCGATGGACACAAGCGCGCCCGGGAAACCCGTGGTGGTGGACGGCGGCGCCATGACGAGCAGCACAACTCAATTGTCGGCTTCATGGACTGCCGAAGACGCGGAATCCGGCATTCGCGAGTTCCAATACGCAATAGGCACGGCGCAGGGCGCGACGGATGTTCGCGGTTTTGCCAGCACGG
>CAMAWS010000474.1 GCA_945861845.1 Candidatus Sulfopaludibacter sp. SbA3
GCGTCCCCTCAATTCCCCCTTCGTTCCCATTTCGGGTATCATGGCAGATCTTTCCGGAGGCTTATATGACATGGGTACGCATTGCAGCAATCGCGGCGCTCACGCTTGCCAGCGCTGCGGGTTTCGTGACGCTCGCGGCTCAGGATGCGTCCGAGCCGTACAAGCTCGGGATGTTCCGCCTGGACACGCGGACCTTCCCCGGCCTGGTTGTCGGCAACGACGTGGTTGTTGACCTGACTCGCGCGGGCGTCAACGCTCCGGCGACCTTGCGCGAACTCGTCGCGCGCTGGGACCCTGCAATGGCCGGCAGGCTCGCCAGGCTGGCGGCAGAGACGCGGCAGAAGGCGCCGGCTTTTGCGGTTAAGCTCTCGCAGGTGAAAACGCTTCCGCCGATCGCGGACCCGAATGCCATTCTCATGGCCGCGCGCAATTACGTGGAACACGCCTCCGAAATGGCGCAGGCCGGCCGAACTCTCGGAACGACGACGGTGGTGGACGAAAAAGTGCGCGTTGGCATCCCCGGTTTGTGGACCCGCAAACCCGACGACGCCAGGGGAAATCCATTTCTTTTCCCGAAGCTGAAATCGTCGCTCTCCGCCGATGGCGATCCAATCATTCTGCCGCCCGGCCGCGAGCACATCGATTACGAATGTGAACTGGCTGTCGTGATTGGCAAGACGGCGAAGCGCGTTCCGGTCGATAGGGCGGGAGAGTACATCTTCGGCTACATGGCGATGACCGATGTTTCGGATCGCGAAGATCGCGCCGATGGCCGTTACGGTTCCGATTGGCTCATCAGCAAGAGCCACGATACGTTTGGACCGATCGGTCCGTTCCTGGTGCCCGCTGCCTTCGTGGGCGATCCGCAGAAACTGGCAGTCAAGTACACGTTGAACGGCAAGGTCATGCAGGACGGCAGCACTGAGCTCATGATCCATGGCGTGGCCGAACTGATCGCCTACGCGTCGAGCATCGCTACGCTGCAACCCGGGGACATGATTGGCACCGGCACACCCGGCGGCGTGGGAGAGGCCCGGGTTCCGCCGGTTTATTTGAAAGCCGGCGACAAGGGCGTGTGCTCGATTGAAAAGATCGGGTCGCTCACCAACGCCGTGCAGGCAGCCCGTTAATCTGGAGGCGGGCTATTTTCCCTTGAACCGTCTATAGCTTCCCAGCACTCGCATGGACGCCGCCATCTTGCTCAGCTCGTCGAGCGCGCCGGTTATCCGGGCCAGGTCATCGCAGCCAATTAAATCGAGGTAGAACAGGTATTCAAATGGCGCGCCCCGAACCGGCCGGCTTTCCAGTTTCGACAGGTCAATGCGGCGTTCCGCGAATGGCCTCAGTGCCTCGTAGAGGCCGCCGGGCAGGTTGGCGATGCGAAATACAAGAGTGGTCTTGAAGTCAGAGGAACCTTCAGGCGTAACGTCTCTTCCCGGGGTGATCAGGAGAAATCGCGTGTAGTTTTCGGCATGGTCCTGGATGCCTGCCGCAAGAACAACCCCTCCATAAACTTCCGCGGCCCGGCGGCTGGCCACCGCGGCACAATCGCTCGGTCCTCCGCTCATCATGCTTTCGACGGCGCCGGCAGTGTCGAAAACGGAAACCTGCTGGATTTCCGGATGTTGCCTGAAGAAGTTTTCACATTGCGCAAGGGCAACCGGATGCGACATCGCCTTGCGGATCTGCTTCAGCTCCACTCCGGGCCGGGCAATGAGCGCATGTTCGATCCGGCAGATGGTCTCGCCGACGATTTTCAGCTCGTGCTCGTTCAGCAGGTCGTAGCAGCGATGAATAGAGCCGGCAAGCGTGTTCTCGATGGGAACAACACCGCAGCGGGCCCGCCCCGAGCTGACAACTTCGAACACATCCTCGAGTCGGTCGCAGGGAAGCAGGCGCGCTTCCTTCGACAGCAACTGGTACGAGGCATCTTCGCTGAAAGCTCCACGGCTACCTTGAAACGCGGCATCATATGGATAATTGCCGGAAGCGTCAGGCGCTTGGGACATGTCGATCCTCCTTGAATCGACCTTAACAGGCAAACGGGTGACCTGCAAAGTGAGTTTGCGCTTCAGCTATCAATCCCGCTCCAAGTACACTGTCGCGCATGGATTTCCTCTTCCGGCTCATCGAAGACAGCGCCCTCAGCGTCTGGTTGCGGGAGTCTCCTTCCCTTCTGGCATTTCCGCTGGTTCTTATTTTTCACACGGTCGGAATGGGATTCCTCGCCGGCACCAATGCCGCGATAGGCCTGCGTATTCTCGGCGTGGCGCCATTTGTGCCCATCCGGCTGATGGAAAGATTCTTCCCTGTCATGCGGTGGAGTTTCTGGTTGAATGCGGCTTCGGGCGTTCTGCTGCTGATCGCTTACCCCACAAAGGCGCTGACGAATCCTGTCTTCTATTTCAAGCTGATATGCATCGCGATCGCCCTGGTTCATACAAAGGTGCTTCGCGATCGGGTGCTGCGCAATCCGGATTTTGAGCTCGGCATGGTGCCGGGGAAGGGAAAAATCTGGGCGGCGACATCGCTATTCCTGTGGGCCGCAGCTATCATGTCCGGCCGATTCCTGGCGTATACGTATAGCCGCCTGGATGTCGATTTCAATTTGTAGTACGGAGATTTTGGATATGGATCCCCTGATGCAATCCATTGCCACCTGGTTGCAGAACACCCCGCTGCATAAGCTCATGGTCGACTACAGATGGTCCTGGCCGATCGCAGAGAGCCTGCACTTCATCGGGCTTTCCCTTCTGATAGGGACGGTTGGATCGTTCGACCTGCGTTTGCTTGGACTGGGAAAGGGCATACCGATAGCGGCATTCCACAAATTCATCCCGTTCGGCATTGCGGGATACCTCATTAACGTCATGACCGGAATTTCGTTTCTTTCCGGCGCACCCGACCAATACATGTACAACCCCGCGGTTCAGCTCAAATTCCTGTGCATGGCGGTAGCGGGAGTCAACGTAGTGGTGTTTTACCTGTTGGTATTCGGAAAGATAAAAGCCCGCGAACCCGGAGAGGAAGCGCCGCTTGCCGCCAGGATTGTGGGCGGGGTTTCCCTGTCCATGTGGATCGGAGTCATGAGCTTCGGCCGCCTGATCACTTTTTTCCGTCCTCCCTTTCACTGGTGTCCGTGGTGCTAGGGAAAAAAAGGGGTCCGGCCGGTCATTTCCTATTTTCTTCAA
>CAMAWS010000475.1 GCA_945861845.1 Candidatus Sulfopaludibacter sp. SbA3
GGCCCGCCGCTGAACCCGGCGAAGAAATGCGGTTCCACGAAACCGGTCGTGATCTTGAAGTCGGCGTCAACCCACTCTCGGTTCAGGAGGACTCGCACGCCGGTTCCCGTATCGCCGGCATGAACCAACGACGAATCGTCGCGGGCATCATGGCAGACAATCCTGCAGTGTTCGGCAATCTGCCGTCCCAGCATCATTTCGATTTCCTGCGGTGTGTTGCGGCGATGCGTTCCCGTCGCAATGAGAATGGTCACGTCCTGCATCCGGATACCCGGCATTTCGGAAAGCAAGGCTTCAACCATGATCTGCCGGGGCTGCGCGCGCGTGATATCGCACACGGATATGGCGACCTTCTGGCCGGACCGATACAGTTTCCGGAGGGGAAGGGAACCGATTGGAGAGCGCAGGGAACTGAGCAGCGTGCCGGCGGGATCGGCGGCGGATGGATGATAAACCGGTTCGATCACAGTTACGCGATCTGAGGGAAACTCCACAGGCAAACCACGCGTGCCGTAATCAAGCCGGATTTTCAATTGTGGCTCCTCCTAGAACCGGTAGGTATACATGATCTTTGTCGCGGCGCTCCGGTCATAGGTGGAGCGCCCCCCGGCCAGATTGTTAATCCAGTTGTGGGTGTATACGACGTAGATGTCGTTGCCCGGCCGCACGATCCAGCGCAATCGGGACTGCCAGCCCAAAACGCCGCTCACGGTGTCGTACTGGACGTTGTTGGCGACAGAGATCCAGGGATTGAACTGTGTGTTTGCATTCATGCGCATCAGGTGCGTCGAGAAATTGCCCTCCGGCAATTCGATACGGTTCCATTGATTCTGAATCTGGATCAGGACGCCGGCGCGGGGCCGGATGCCGAAGTTGACGATAAACTCGCGGCGCTTTCCCGAATAAAAATTCCCGACCTCGTATTCAACGTGGTTTGAAACAACCCTCTGGTTCGCCGTTTGCCACTGCACCTTGAAGCGTGTGAAGTTGTACGAGTTGCCCTTCGGGAGAGTGATCCCATCCGAGAGTGCGAAATCCTTTTCGATGAATTCGTATGTCGGGACGACATGAACCTGGAAGTTATCGCCGGCCTGAAGCTCCGCCTGAAACACCGTGTTATCCATGGTCCGCGTTACCATGCGATTTTGCATGTCGGTGATGAACTCATAGTCAATCTTGAAGTTGTAGCGGCGTACCAGGGAAGAGCCGCTCGGCCGGGGTGAAAACTGCATCTCGGGGTTGTAACGCCGGATACCCACGCGGTCCACGTAGCCGACTGCCGGCTTGTAATTCGGGTGAACATCGCGCAAGGCGAAACGCACCTGCCAGACATCGTTCGGGTATTCGACACGAATGCCCTGCGCCAGCCGATCGGAAACCGGTCCGGGTCCCGAGGTCACAAGATAGTAGCCGCTCATGTTCAGGTTCTGCCTGCCGCGGAAGCGGTTGGTTGCCAGTTCGAAGTCGGCGGCCATCGTGGTGAGACCGGGCGCGCCGGTGTCGCGTTCTGTACGCCGGGTATACATACCCCCGATGTAGGATTGCCTCCAGAAGCGGCGCTTTGTCCGAAGGATCGTGAAATCCTCTCCGATCATACCGTCGGAAGCCGCAGTTCGGACCTGCATCAGTCCGACGTCATTGGCTCCAATCTGGCCGGTCAGCTTCGTGCCATATTCAACACGCTGGGGTTGGCCGTTATTGAGCCCGATTCGCCTGCTGAAAAAGGGCGTGATGGAGTTGCCCTGCTCCCTGGCGAAATCGAAGAACGTTGTGCCTTCCAGAAAGAATCCTCTTTGCTCGGGGAAAAACAAGGGAAAGCGCGTCAGATTCACCTGGCGCTGATCGACTTCAGTCTCGGCAAAATCCGTGTTGAGTGTGACGTTCCCTTTCAGCTGCGGCGTAATGCTGTAGGTGAAATCGATTCCGGCATCCTTCTCGAATTTCGATGGAACGCCTGTTCCCGGAGAGCTTCTGTAAGTGCCGGTGGCGTACGGCTGGATGTCGAGACCTCTGCCCTGGCTGACATCGGAAATCCCTTCCAGCAGTCCCGCATTCGACATCCGGCGGAGGCCCTGGTTGCGGGCATGACCCGTCCAAAGGCTTTCTTCGTTCTTGCGTCGCACCGTGCGCTGGAAGTTCACTCCCCATGCGGGAGAATCCGGATCGAAGTTCAGCGTCCGGAAAGGAATTGCAATTTCGATTGTCCAGCCGATCTCGCTCTTCCGGACCCTTGCGTTCCATATCCCGTTCCACGCGCGTGCGGCGTTATTGTTCGTGTTTTCAGGGGTGAGCAGTGCGTCCGCCATGGAGCCGCTCGGATTCATCTCGAAGTAATAGCCGGAGCGGTTGTCCAGGTAGGTGTCAAACGTCCACATGAAGCGATCGTCCGCATTGAGGCCGGCATCGCGCAGCATGGTGTTGCCCCTGAGCTTGTCGGGCTCGGAGTCGTAATTAGTCACTCCCATGTACAGCGTGTCGCGGCTGAACAGGAAGCGCACTTCCGTCTTTTCCGTGGCAGGTTGTCCAAAATTGGGATCCTGCTGAAGGAAATCCTTGGCCGGTAAAGCCGTCTGCCAGGCTGGCTCATCAAGACGTCCGTCGATGCTGATGTGTTCTTCCTGCGCGAGGCGCTCGGCCCGGACGCGCGGTCTTTCAGAGAATTCGGAGAGATCGCGAGTAACAGCCGGCTTCCCGTTTTGGGCCGCCGACAGCTGAGGTATAGCAAGTATGAAAACAAAAAATAACCAATTCATTATTTTGGAACATCTCCGGAAATTATTCAGGCGAGGATGATTTGGACGACGTTGGCCATCTCGTCCCGTGGGGGACCGGACAGTTGCCTGGCGAAAGGATTGTCTCGAAAGCGCCTTTTCTTGACAAGCTTTTTCCCTGCAATGGTTTCCGTGGAGATGCCGTCCTGCATTTGTTATGCTGGCCACGCAAAAAATTCGAGGAGAAGACCATATGAATTTTCTTTTAGCAAAGCGTTTGGCGCCGGCATTCGTCGCTGCGGTTGTACTCTGCGTGGCCACTGGAGCAAGTGCGCAGAACGTGCCACTTCCAAAAGCGACCGGGCCGGTTCCCGCCACGCTCGAGTCGTATCCGTTCGCAGGTGAGGATGGCAGTACGCCGTTCGCCAATCTTTCCAGGGTGGGCTACGTTGAATAGGAGTACATCATCACTGGC
>CAMAWS010000476.1 GCA_945861845.1 Candidatus Sulfopaludibacter sp. SbA3
AAAATCGGCCGACATGCCGAAATACTGGGCGAGGCGCAGGGCCGTGTCCGCCGTCAGCGCCCGCTTTCCGGCAAGAATCTGGTAGAGACGGTTGGACGGCACTTCGATAACGTCGGCAAGCTTTTTGGCGGAAAGGCCGATATCCGCAAGTTCGTCAGCAAGGATCTCTCCGGGGTGAATGGGTGTGCGGGCCATGGTCTTCTCCGAGATACGATTCTAGCGAATGACGTCAATCGGATACTCTAACCGTTTACCGCTCCCCTACTTGGACATGGCGTAACCGGGGTTGGCCGAACGGCCTGGCGATGGGTGATTCGCCTCCTCACGCCAGTGACTGATATGCTCTAAGTATGCCCTTCAATGAAACCAAAGCTACTCAAGCGGCGGCTCATTTGATAAAGCGCCGCGGCCAAGGCTACATGAGCTATATGAAGCTCATCAAGCTCCTCTATTTTGCCGATCGCGAAGCACTTTTGCGCTGGGGAAGTCCGATTACGGCCGACACCTTTTACTCGATGGACCGCGGTCCGGTGTTGAGCCGGGTCCATGATCTCGTTACCGAGGGGGCATCCCCATAAGAGTTTACTTAAGGATTGCCTTTATATAGCGGACGCGCTATTCTGATGGCACATGAAGGAACCACTCTCCGTGCTGGCGGAATTGGACGACTGGGGTATCCTGTCGTCGTTTTTTCCTGAGGGGTGGCGTCAGAAAGCACGCGAGTGCGGTGCATTGACGCGTGCGCGCGGAATCGCGGGGCCGGATGCGCTCCTGCGAATTCTGTTAATCCACATCGCCAACGGTTGTTCGCTGGCCGAAACTTCTCTGCGAGCCGAGCAGTTGGGTCTTGGCCAACTGAATCCATCGGCCGTGTACAGGAGGCTCCGTTCGGCCGAGGAGTGGTTGCGCTGGATGGCCGAGCAGATGCGCGCCAGTCTGGGGTTTAGGGTGCCGAAGTTGGCGCAGCGGGTGCTCGCGGTAGATGCGACGGCGATCACCGAACCCGGCAGCACAGGAACCGACTGGAGAATTCACTATGCAATTGATCTGGCTACGTTGCAGTGCCATTTTTTCCTGCTCACTGACGTCAAGGGTGGTGAGACGTGGCGGCGTTTTCCGGTGATGAAGGGGGATATCATGCTCGGCGACCGCGGCTATGCCAATCCGAACGGGGTAGCTCATGTGGTCGAGGCCGGCGGAGAAGTGGTCGTGAGGCTGAACCGGAAAGCTATGCCGCTGTTCGACAATAATGGGAAGTGCTTGAACCCAGTGCATTTGGCCAGGAAGCTGAAGCCCAATCAAAACTTGGAATGGGAAACGTGGGTGCATGCCAACGGCGGGGAAAAGATCCGGGGCAGGCTAATCATCGTCCGGCGGAGCAAGCAGGCCGCCGAGTACGCCCGCAAGAAGCTCAAGCAGGAGGCCAGTAAGAAACAAAAGATCGTAACGGAGGAATCTCTGGAAGCGGCGGAGTATTTCTTCCTGTGGACGACACTGCCGCCGTCGTGGAGTCGAAAAACAATTTTGCAACTGTACCGATGCCGATGGCAGATCGAGTTAGCCTTCAAGCGGATGAAATCGATCATGGGGCTGGGACACCTGCCCAAAAAAGACCCGGAAAGTTGCCGTGCCTGGTTGCACGGGAAACTCTTCACCAGCTTGCTCGTCGAGCGCATGATCGGGGCCGCAAAAACGTTTTCCCCCTGGGGATACGAATTGGATACGCCGCCGGAGCAGGTGGCGGGAAATGGAGTACATGTTCCGTGAAGTCTGCGCGGCGATACTACCGGCAAACGGCTTAATAAACACGCTCGGGGACTGGCCGAAGATCGCTATGCAACTCGCGGAATCCAAACGGAAACGGATGCGGTTCTTTCTTAAGTAAACGCTTATGGGGGGCATCCCCGCAGGAATCGCAGTTCTGGGAAGAGCATCTTCAGCCATACGGGGATCATGAAGTGAAAATGGTTGCCGACCCCTCCAACGGGGAGCTGTCCGAAGCTGAGGAAGAACTGCTCGACGAGGTTTTTGCGCGTTTCGGCAATCTGAGCCGCTGGGAGATCGTCGACGAAGCTCATAAGTTGCCCGAGTGGGAAGATCCTCAAGGCGGCCGTATCCCGATTCGTTACGCTGACATTCTTCGCTTTGGCAAGAAATCACCTCAGCAGATTGAGGCGATTCTCGGCGACCTTCGCGCAAGTGAATACGTTCACAAAGTCCTGGCTGGCGGGTAATAGGCATTGTAGCCAGGAGATACCTTCTTCATCCCGACACCTGGAAATCCGATCCGTCATCTGTGGATTGTACTTACCGAGCAAGATGTGGATGGCCGCGCTTATTGCGCCGGTTGTGCTCTACAAGAAGGCCGAGCCTCTCAATGTCTGGAAGATTGAGGCGGAGTTGAACAATCCAACTTCGCGTTTCCATTGGAAGCAGTTCGATAGTTGCAGCGCCGAGCTTCTTGAACGCGTCCGGCGTGGGCTGCTTGCGTCCAAATACACGAAACGCTCCATAAAGGATTCCTGCCGTCCGCTTTGGAAGCTCTGACGCGGCGAGCGCCATCACCGGAAATCATGCGACTTTACCGCCACCTGCGCATTCCGCACCGGACCAACTTTACGGGCGCGGATGGAGATCGCGCCGCGCTGATTTTGCAGGACGCCGCCGACCAGTAAGTACGAATGCTGGAGCACCGTTGCGCGGACTTCGGAGAACAGTTTCGGCGGGATGATGACATTGGAAATTCCGGTCTCGTCTTCGAGGCTCAGGAAGACGAAGCCCTTGGCTGTTTGCGGCTGCTGGCGGCAGATCACCATCCCCGCCACATGGACGAACCGTTCATTCGATACACGCCACAAATCGCCCGCGCGCAGCACGCCCTTCTGGTCCAGAAGCTCGCGGGCAAAGTGCATGGGGTGCGCGCCGATGGTGAGGCCGCTGTTGCGAAAATCGGCGTGGAGGCGGTCGATGTCTTCCATGGGGGCAAGCGGCGAGGCTCGAATGCCAGACTGCGTCGCGCCGGTGGCGCTGTTGGGATCCGCCGATTTTGTTGAACGCTCCTAACTCGGCCAGCCGGTACAGTTCTTCTTTTGACACAGCCGGGACGCGGCGTTTCAGTTCGTCGATGCTCAGGAAAGGGCGCTCTTTTACAAGGGCTTCGGCGACTGCTTTTCGCA
>CAMAWS010000477.1 GCA_945861845.1 Candidatus Sulfopaludibacter sp. SbA3
CGCTCATGGGCGACTATTCCAACGCCGGCACGGTTTCAGCGGACGTGACGGTCACTTCGACAAGGGAACCAGTCCCGGTGATTACTGCTGAGGGCCGGGTCAGCCAGCTTGAACTCATCCCCATCCGGGTCCGGATTCGGCCGGGCGTCCAGCAGGCGGAATTCAGGCTGGAGTGGAATGGAGACTGGGGAAAATACCCGACCAATGATCTCGATCTACTCATCCAGGACCCGAACGGAGTCGTCGATGGCGCAAGTGGAGCCACGCTCAATGATCCCGAAGCAGTCATGGTCACACAGCCTGTGCCGGGAGTCTGGACGTTTTACGTTCACGGCTTCGCCGTGCCTTCTGGTACGGATCGATATCAGTTGCGTATCTTTCTCGACGGCCAGGTGGTGACCAGAAACTAAGGAATCGGAGTAGGCATTTGTCTTAGGACTTAGCTGGATTTCACCTGGCAGCCCAAGGTTCAGATTGCCGCCTCAATGCCCTTTACCTAGTATCTTTGCTATCAGAATTTCACACGGAGGGAACCGTGTCGAGTCAGGTCATGGAGCTGGCCGAGCAGATCAAGAATCTGGGCCAGCAATCGACGGCGGAATTGCTGCCGCTTCTGCAGAAGGCGGAACGGCTGGCGGAAGACGAAGCCGAGGGTTTGCTTACGCGAGCGCTCGCGCATCGCGCAGCCGCTAACGCGTTGCAGATCCTCAGACAGTTTCACCCGGCGCTCGATCACTACAACAAAGCCACGGAAATACTCGAGTCCATCGACGAACCAACAGAGTTGGGGCGTACGCTCCACGCCAAGGTCGTACCGCTTTTTCTCCTGAACCGCTTCGACGATCTCTTCGATTGCGCCGGAAGAGCTCGCGCCTTATTCCAGGGACTGGGTGATGCAAAGCGCCTGGCACGACTCGACGTGAATCTTGCGCACGCGCATCATCGCCTCGGCAGGCACGTCGAATTCCTGGAATGTTCGGAGCGCGCAAGGCCCGTCCTTAATGACGCCGGCGACCGTGAAGGATTTCTTGCCGCCACTATCAATTCTGCGGTTACGTTCTCGGCGATGCATGAATTCGAATTGGCCGAAGAGCGCTTTCGAGAGGCGCTCGCGCTTGCTAATGAGCTCCACATGCCGGCGCGTGTCCTTTTAAGCCGATTCAACCTGGCATACCTGCGATACCTTGGCGGCGATACAGCCGAGGCTCTCGAAGAATTTCGGAATCTCCGGAAGGAATACGAAGCCGCAAAAGACGATTGGCAAGTTTGTTTGTGCTGGCTCGATGAAGCGGAAATTCTCCTGGAAATTGGAGACCTCGAAGAAGCCATTCGTTCGGCGCGCCAGGCAGGTGAGCTGGCGAAGAAACTTGGGCTGAATTCGGAAATCGGGAAGGCGCTTCTTTTCGAGGCCTCTGCGACACTCCGCCTGGGACAGGACGGACAAGCGGATCAGGCCTTCAACTTGCTGAACGAAGCGATCCGGAGATTCGAGGCCGAAGGAAATCCCGTACTGACGGCCGTATCCCGGCTCCAGGCGGCGTTGCTTCGAGGTGAGGGCGGGACTGCCATGGCCCTGAGCGAAGCAGCGTCGGCTCGCAGCCTGCTGCGAGACTCAGGACTGCCTCACCGGCTCGCGTTGGCCGACATCGTTATCGGCCGTATTCAACGGGCGTTAGGCGATGGCGAATGCGCCATCAACTCATTCGAATCGGCGCTATCACTGGCAAAGAAGAGCCGGTCGGAATGGATGCAGTTCCATTCCTATTACGAACTCGGAGCCTCCCTGACCAGCAGGAGTCCAGATCAGGGCGCCGACCTGTTGCATCAAGCCGAAGGCATGCTCGATTCCCTGTGGAGCCGGCTCGGCTCCGACGACTTGAAAATGTCGTTCCTCGCCGATCGCGAAAACGTATACACGCACCTGGTGCCGCTAACGCTCGAGAAATCCGCCGAATCCGCGTTTGAGCTATCGGAGAAGGCGCGGTCGCGTGTGCTTAGGGAACAAATGATTCCCGGCGCTTTCAATACGGCTGCCAGCATCCAGGCGGGATTGGGCGACAACGAATCTATAGTCGAATATTTCATTGCGGGAAACGATCTCTACATCTTCGTTGTACGCCGTGATCGCCTGGTCCCGATGTGTCGAACCAATGTTGTCGGTGGCATCCGCGATCACTGCTTGAATCTCGACCGTCATTTCCTGAGCTGCAGTGTGAAGTGGGAACACATGAGGGCGGCTGAAACTCACCTGCGGGCGACGGCGGAAACGCATCTACAGAAACTCTACGAAGAACTCGTTGCGCCGATCGAACACGAGCTTAGCAAGTCGGTGATCTTCGTACCACATGGGTTCCTGCACAGCATCCCCTTCCATGCGCTTCATGATGGCCACAGGTTCCTGATGGATAAATGCGCGGTGCTGTACAGTCCCAGCGCATCACTTTATTGCGCGCCAGCGCCAGCGATCAGTTACGAAGAACCGCTTTTCATCGCTTTCTCGCGTGGTTCGCACATTTCCAGCGTCCAGGAAATCGAAGAGGCATCATCGCACTTTCCAGGAGCGACGGTCCTGATTAACCCGGACGGCCGTGAGCTAGGCGGCGCATTCGAGAAGCCGCGTTCACTGGTCCACATCGCCGGACACGCGGGCATCGACGCGGTAGGCGGCAAGCTTTCATGGATTGAATCCCCTGATGGTCGGCTGACGGGCAGGGACTTGACGGATATGCACATTCGGGCCAGGACCCTCGTCATTACCGGGTGCCAGACGGCTCGGCGTCCCCTGCGGCCCGGCGACGAATGGCTTGGATTGATGCGATCTTTTTACACGGCAGGGGCCAGCGCGATTGTGTCGGCTTTCTGGGACATCCGGGCCGAATCGGCCCGGCGCTTTGCATCGGAGTTTTACAGACGTTTTGCAGCCGAGGGTCTATCGGAAGCGGTTCGAGCCGCATCAACCGCAGTACGTGAATGGGAAACGCATCCGTATTTCTGGGCGGGATTCGGAGTCTTTTGCAGGCGCGGTTCGGAACCGCGCCAGTCGTGTCAGTAAGGAGCACACTTATGTTCGACATTGTTGGTTCACTGTTGTTCGATTCGTGGGTCGACTTCGTTCATGAACTGCGAAGCCAGCAGACCGAAGATCGACACCTGATTTATGAAGGTGGCGGCGTCA
>CAMAWS010000478.1 GCA_945861845.1 Candidatus Sulfopaludibacter sp. SbA3
CAGAAAATTTCTCTTTGATCATGGCACGGGTCTAAAGCCCCGCGCCCACAGGTTAGACTGAAACGTCCGAAGTTCAAGATCTCGCGACTTGAATTCAGCCAGGTAGGCTAATGCCCTTATATTTCAAACCGACTCACTTCCGGAAGTTCAGCAAAACGCCCGAGCATGCAGGCGAGGTCGCGCTCAGTAAGAAAACGGTCAAAATAACCAACCCATGATTGATGCGGCGCCGAACCAGAATAGGTAAACGAGTGCGCCGCATACTAATGCGATGCCGATGGCGGCCATGAGTGGAAGTGCGGACCCGATAAGTCCCTCGATGAACGTAGGCTCCTTTTGCGGCGTTTTTCCTGCGTCCGGCATGAACTGGATTTTAGAACGAGATGTCAGAAGATTTATCCGTATATAAACCGGATTTCAAACCGGGCAGTTGGTCCGAGCGGGACCGCCATTTCCTTGATGCATTTGCCACCAGTCCCGATGGCATTGTATCGGTCCTTCGCAACCTGCCGCCCGAAATCACCGGCGCGCTGTGCTCGCGCGCAAGCCGGGCTTCGGCGTCGCTGCTTGAAGTCCTGCTGAAGGAATACATCTACCCCATCGTAAACGGCGAGGACCGTTCGCTCGCGGCGGAACTGGAAGATACGGTCCGGTTTCTCAAGGACCATGGCTTCAAAAACATTCTCAACAACCAGCGCGCCCAGGCGTTTTATTCGAAGTGGCTTTCACAATACGGCGACGACTCGATCGCGCAGGTCACGGGAACGCATGTCGTCGTTTGGGGTATTTCGCAGGTGGCCATGAAGTTCGTCGAAGACCAGCGCGTGGGGCTCGAGCCCATCGAGAAATCCACGCGCTACGTGAACTTCGGCACGAGGATTGACGGCCGCTACCTCTATTACATCCCCAGGCCGGATCTCGAACGGCTGCGCCTCCTCCCGGACTACGTCGCGACGATGGACAAGCTGTTCGACACTTACGTCGCGTTGCTTCCACCGTTGCAGGAGTGGCTCAGGAAGAACTTCGACGAGAAGGATTCCATTCTCGAGAAGAAGGCGTTCGACACCCTTCGAGGACTGCTTCCAATGGCGACTCTCGGCCAGGTGGCCTTCCGCGGAAACGCGCAGGCATTTGAGTATCTGATCAACAGAACCAGAAAACATCCGCTGGGAGAACTGCGGTGGTTCGCAGACTCGCTCAAGAACGAACTCGACAAGGAGATCCCGTCTCTTCTACTTCGCGTTGCCGACGAGAAGTCCGGCGACTACCAGGAATACCTGAACGAGCGATACAAAGCGGTCCGTAAATCCATCGGTGAGCCGATAGTTGAAACCGCGCGCAAAGCGGAAGTTCGCCTTGTCGAATATGACCCCGATTCGGAAGTGAAGATTCTGGCCGGCATCATCTTCCAGCAGATTCACGGAAGCTGGACCATGGCTCTCGATCAGGCAAAGAGACTGAGTGAAGCCGATCGCCGTGATCTCATGGGGCGGTACCTGCAAAAACGCTCGGCCCGATGGCAGAAAGTAGGCCGCGCATTTGAGAACGCGTACCTGCGCTTCGAGATTGCAATGGACATCGGTTCGTATCGCGATCTCCACCGGCACCGCATGATGACCCAGGAGCGGCAGACGTTTTCGACGTTCCATGGCTACAGCGTTCCGCTGGAGATTCAGCAGGCCGGGCTTGCAGGGACTTTTGAAGATGCGCTCGACGATGCCGCCCGGCTGTTCAATAAGATCGAGTCGCGCGATCGCGATCTGGCGCAGTACGTCGTGCCGCTGGCTTACCGGATGCGGTTCTATCAGTGGCAGAATTTTCGCCAGCTTTTCTGGGAGGCCGAACTGCGCACGGTGTCCCAGGGCCATCCGGACTACCGCTTCATCGAGCAGGAAAAATACCGGCTGGTGAAGGAAAAGTTCCCCCTCATCGCCTCCTTCATGCTCGTCGACACCGGCGACTACGCCATTGCCCGCCGCGGCACCGACGAGCGAATCGTCGAGAAAGAGGGAAGGATCATGGAAGGCCTGAGGCAGAAATCGAAACACTCTCCTCCTTCTGGAGGGCTGGCTGAGTAGGGACGACGCGGAGCAGCGTACGAACGTTTCAAGCCTCTAAACCTCAAATCTTCGACTCTGAAAAACATGACGGTCTGGGAATCGAATAGCCGTCAGCACCCCATGGCAGATGGTGTCAATTCCGCAGGTCCGGTTTGTCTTGAGGTTCGGATACGGCCATCGTTCCGCGTCCAATACGGCATTACTATGATGACCGTAAACCACGTAGTCCTCTCCGGAGTATCCACCAGGAAATTCATCGCAGCCCCAGAGGAATGCATCCGGATGCTGTGAGTCGAGCTGATCGACGCTGGTGTCCAGTCCGCCATGCACGCAAAGAACTCCATCCGCTTGATGGTAGCGCACCAGGCTCTCGAAAAATCGCAGGTGACTCGAAGGGAGCGCATTGAAAAACACTTCATAGGGAAGGTCTGACTTCCCAAGAATCATGCTGTAACCGCCACGCTCGATTTCGCGCTTCAACACCTGAACGGCCTTTTGAGAATAGCTGGCGATTGTGTCAAACGATTCCATACCGACAATCCACGAATGCGCAGTGTGGTCACGGTAGCTCTTCAGCATCCAATCCTCGTGATTACCGAGAAGAGTGACGATAGAGAACGATGAACTTGCTTTCAGCTCTATGATTCGTTCAATGCATTCCCGAACATCCGGGCCGCGATCGATATAATCCCCAAGGAATACCAGCGTGTCACCGTTGGACACTTCCCGGGAAATTTTCTCCAGGAGATCGTCGAGCGCGCGAATGTTCCCGTGAATGTCACCAACAGCAATAATGGACATGGTGTCCCTTGTTCTAATCCTTCGAAGATTCTGACCGGCGGCAAGGCTGGCGCTGACCGATAGTTTCGCCGGCGCGATCGCCACTCCACGCGCTTTTCGTCTCTTACGGACCCAGGATCGTCGGCACGGATGTGAACGTGCCAAAAGGTGCGAATCGCAGGGCGAGCGCCGCGAGACCACCAGTACCGCTGCTCTGAAAAATGACGATTCCTTGCTTGCCGGCTGTTGCCGCGAGCCTTTGGTGGAAAAAGAACGACGTATGACCGCTGCCTGGGAGCGTTATGGACTGCACCCCGAGTTGC
>CAMAWS010000479.1 GCA_945861845.1 Candidatus Sulfopaludibacter sp. SbA3
AGCGTATGGGACTTCGGATTTCGGATTCCGAGGTAGGCTCCCTTGTAAATCTGCATTAAGCCTTTCTGGTCGTTCCGGCCAGATTCCGAACCGAGATCGCTCATGACAAGGTATGGATCGTGGATTGAGAAAGCCTTTCCGATCAGCGCGTCTCCATCTTCTGTTAGACCGGCCATCTTCCGAATACGGTCGCATCCGGAAGCTGACCACCAGCCGATCGTCGATCCATCTCAACTTCCAGAAACTTCCAGTTAGCCGGCCACTCGGGAGGGATCGTAACTCACGCGTGCTGCGTACCGTATCCTGGGCCAACAAGATCAAGTGATGCGGGCTACCTCGCTTGCTTGGGAGGAGAATAGGGATCGGGCGTACCCATCGCAATCGGGGGATACTTTTTCAAGCTCTCCTCATGTTCATTCAGGAGTTTCGTCATAGGATTGGTGACCCAGTGAACGTAGGACAGCAAGTCATGCTCTTCCTTCAGGTCCGTAAGCAGGTTAACTATTTTAGGTAGCGGCAGCTTCACTGGTGGATCGTACATCTTCACCTGCCAAATCAGGTGCATTTTCCAGTTCCGCCATTTCACCGCATGCAGTCGGTCCGCCACATAGGCGATGAACCCTTCGCGATTCGACTTCTCCTGTTTGCCAACGAAAAAATCCAGTTGATCTACGCCATCAATGGGCCGGTCTTTCGGCGTTTCGGCTCCTCCGATGCGGGCCAGCGTTGAGAATAAATCGGTGATGTGGACAATCTCATTGTTCACCCTCCCGGCGGGGACCCGGCCCGGCCACCGGATGATGAATGGCGCGCGAAGCGACGCCTCCATCGCAGTGAAATAGGTGCCGCGCCACGGACCACTGTCGCCATTCCAGGGGTACCTCGCCTCCGGACCGTTATCGCTCGTAAAGATGACGATTGTATTCCCTTCAACTCCGGCTTCCTTGATCGCGTCTAGAATCTGGCCCGTCCGATAGTCCAACTCGGCTAGGCAGTCGGCCCAGGAGCCGTTCCCCGTCCTGCCCGCGAACTCCGGATTCGGAATAGTCGGAAGGTGAGGTAACGAAAAGGGGACATAAGCAAAAAAGGGCTTGCCCGCCATCGCGTTTCTCCGGATGAAAGCGATGGAGCGCTTCGTAATTTCCTGCTCCATCGCCCGCCGGCGATCCAGGTCTAGTTCGCCTACCTGCCTTGGCTTTTCCCCTTTAGTCGCCTCATAGATGGGCTCCGCCGGGACTAACTTTGGGTCCCAGCCCTGCTTTGATCCAACTGACGGCCAGACAGATTGGAGTTCGTTCAGCGCAGGTGCGAAGGCCTCGTTGTAAGTTCTGGGGATGCCGTACCACTCATCGAATCCACGATTTGTCGGAAGTCGCGCTTCGGCGCTACCGAGATGCCACTTTCCCCAAATTCCAGTGGCATACCCTTGACCCGAGAGGAGTTGCGCGAGCGTAGTCTCCCATAACGTCAGCCCTTCGCGAACGCCTCCTCGGGGAACGCTGTGGGTGCCGGATCGGATAGGATGACGACCGGTCATCAGAGCCGAGCGCGATGGAGTACACTGGGCCTCGACATTGAAATTCAGCAGCCGCATACCCTCACCTGCAAGTTTGTCTATGCGCGGAGTAGGGGCGCCTCGAAGGATACCGCCGCCGTAGACGCCGAGTTCCCCATAGCCGAGATTGTCCGCGAGCATCAGGACGATATTGGGTTTTGTGCTTCCGGCGCCCCGCGCCTTCTCTTGCATTACCGCCTGAGCGCTGTTCTGCATCAGAGCTGCACTCAGAGCTGTCTTGGCTAAGTCACGGCGAGTCACCCAATCAGTATATAGGACAGATGCGCGCGCCTTCCGCCTGCCCAGTCCCGGGATACGGCGCATCCGTAAGTTGGCCGGGCAAGCCGCGGCGGCGCTACAATGATTTGCCCCGCGAAACGGAAGCGGAACTGCGGGGACGCAACCATGCCGAGGATAGTCCGGTGGGCTCATCGAGACGATGAATGGAGCGCGGCGGCCTCGCTTCCGCGCTATTCAAAGAGACCACATCGGATCGGTAGACGCCATGCCTTGAAGATCCCCGCCCGCAGTGCGGAATATGCACTGGCGAAGAGCGCCCTCTCTGACCAACACAAACAAGTGCGGGTGTATCCCTCGCGCCCGGCGCGCCTCAAGACAGGAGTTTCCACCCGAACTGCGCTTGCTGGTTCAGCTTCGCCGCCGGGGCGACTCCGGTTCTCGCCTCCACATGCGGTCGAACCATCCGGAAACAATCCGCGTGATCGTTAAGACTGGCCGTCGCTCTGCCAGACGATACACCCATGGCTCGCTGGATGATCGCGACGGACTTGGCCGGGGATGCTCGCTGCGGGCCAACGCGCCCTCATGCCGCGGAAGACGCGATACTGCTCTCCCGATGTCGGGGCCCTTCCGGCGGCCGCGCGGGAATGCCTCCCCGGAGGTTCTTGGCGTGATAGATTTGTAGCTATCCATGACCCGCCGAGACCTGCTTGGTTTGCTCGCCGCTCCAGCGCTGGCCCAACGCCCGAAATTCCCCAATATCGTTCTGATCTATGCGGATGATCTTGGGTCGGGCGATCTCAGTTGCTATGGTCATCCCACAATTCGCACTCCCCACCTGGATCGGATGGCGGTCGACGGCATTCGCTTCACGCAGTTTTATTCAGCCGCTCCCTTATGCTCGCCCAGCCGCGCCGCCTTGCTGACCGGCCGGTATCCCGTCCGCAGCGGCATCAACTTCGTTCTGTTCCCGGACTCGAACGGCGGACTGCCTGACTCGGAATTAACGATCGCTCAGTTGCTGAAGCAACGCGGCTACGCGACCCACATGGTGGGTAAGTGGCACTTGGGACACCTGCCGCGGTACCTGCCCACCAGGCATGGCTTCGACAACTACTTCGGCATTCCATACTCGAACGACATGAGTCTGGCGACCAACGTGGTCTATGACGAAATCAGCAAAAGGCGAGGTCAAACCCCTTCTTCCGGCGTGACTGTCTCCAATCGCCTCGAGCGCTACCGGAATCTGCCCGGAGTGCCGCTTATGCGCAACGAAGACGTGCTCGAACGCGATCCGGACCAAACGCAAATCACGGCTCGCTACACGGCCGACGCCACGGCATTCCTGCGGAAAGCGGCTAC
>CAMAWS010000480.1 GCA_945861845.1 Candidatus Sulfopaludibacter sp. SbA3
GTCTGTCCCCGGATCTCAAGATACATGATTGAACTTTCCCGAAGCTGCATTCCTTATACCCCCCTCAGGCGAGAACTGAAGGACTGCCGGGTCGCGCTTGTCTCAACCTCGGGCGCCTATATAGAAGGTACGGAGCCATTCGCGGATAGCGATCTCGGGTTTCGGTTAATTCCGGCCAACACGGAAGCGAAGACCATTCGCTTCGTTCCAGGTCACTTCGACATATCCCAAGGCTCACTCGACCCAAACATCATGTTCCCGCTCGACCGGCTCAGGGAATTGCTTGATTCCGGGGAGATCGGAAAGATTTCGGAGTATCACGTCTCGATGGGACTGACGATGGAACTTCGGAAACTGAAAGAGCAGGTAAGCTGGGATATCGCGCAGGCGGTGGCAAAAACACGGCCGGATGTTGTTGTGCTGACCGGCGGCTGACCGCTCTGCCATCGGACGGTCGTCACGATTCAACGCGCCATTGAAACGCAGGGTATCTCGACAGTGCTCATCACCGTTTCGCCACAGGAGTCCGAACAGGCCGGACCGCCGCGAGCGCTTTACCCAAAACCCTTCGAGCCCGGCTATTCACTCGGCCAGGCAAACAATCCGGAATTCCAGAAACGGATACTCCGCGATGCTTTCTCGCTGATGCACTATCCGGCCGAGCCCGGAACAATCATTACGAAGGATTACAGCGACACGGCCGTCTGAAGGCTCGCAATCCCACTTCAATAGTCCCATTTGTGCAAGAGGTACGAAAACCTCGCGCCTCGGAATCGAACACCTTCGGCCATCAGCCGCTCTCGCTGTATCCATGCCGTTTCGCCTGAAGTGCGAATCACGCCTCCGGCACCTACAACCCGGTGCCAGGGTAAACCCGCGGGACAGGTTTTCATTGCCCCGGCCACCTGGCGAGGACCGGCGCCCGCGAGCCGGCCCACATCACCGTAGGACAGCACTTTTCCACGGGGGATCCGCCTGACGACGGCATAAATCCGATTAGCGGTCACAGCGGGCGGAATGTTAGCACTCTCTCACGCTTTTTAATCCGGACTCGTCTAACCAAACGTAATTGTGGATAATGATGGGGTTTTAGAACCCAATATCGAAAGGACATCGAATGTTCAGCTTGAAACCAAAACAGGGCGGCTCAGCCATTCCACCGGCGCCTCCAAGCCAGGGTCATCAGGGTAATTGGATGAAATTGGCGATTGTGGTTTGTCTAATCTTGATCGCAGGCGTTGGCTACAGTTCTTACACCACGCGCACGACACTAGAGGAGCGCATCGCGACGCTGGAATCCCAGCTAGAGTCTCAACTCGATGACCAGATAAAGTCCGTTCGGGAAGATGCCTCAGAGTTGGCGTCGGACATTGACGTTGTCACGAACAGGCTGGGCGTAACGGACAAGGAACTCACGAGCGCGAGACAGTTTTCAGAACGCCTGAGACAACAGCAGGAAGAGGCGAAGCTGGCACTTGAAACCGAGCTGGCCACGAAGGCGGCGTCGTCTGAAGTGGCTGCTAATGTCGCCGCCGTTCGCCAGGAGACGACGGCCAAGGTTGCCGAGGTCCAGCAGGATGCGGCATCCAAGATTGGAAACGTCTCGGGCGAAGTTAAAACCGTTGCCGCAAACCTCGATGCCACGCGACTCGATCTTGCCGAGAGCCGCCGCGAAATCACCGACGTCAGAACCACACTGAGCCAGCAGATTGCGCGAAATGCCAGCGAGCTCGCGGAGCTGCGCCTCAAGGGCGACCGCGACTTTTTCGAGTTCGACATCCGAAAGGGCAAGAAGGACGTCATGCAGCGCGTCGCCGATATTCAGCTGGAAGTCCGAAAGACCGATCAGAAGAAGCAGAAGTATGACGTCATGATTGCAGTCGACGATGCCAAGCTCGAAAAGAAAGACCGGACTGCCAATGAGCCCGTTCAGTTTCTTGTCGGCCGCGACAAGCTGCGCTATGAAATCGTGGTGAATTTCGTCGATAAGGACCGTATCCGCGGATATGTGAGCGCACCGAAAGACAAAGTCCTGGCTGCGGAACGACCCACGTTCAGAGACTGATGAGCGGCTGCGAATGCAAGCCCGATAGGGCGCAGCCATCAAGTTAAAGGCCGGGACCTCCACCCAGGAGCACCAGGCGGTGGCCGCTGACGGCGGCCGCCGCAACCATCACTCCAGCCGCCACCTCCAACATCAGCCACATCGCTGGATATTGTTCCCTGGAGTCCCTGCCTGCGTTGTGCGCAGAGTATCGGACGATCGCCAGCGCGATGAGACAGATTCCAGCAATGATGCCGGCGCCCGCGTGAGCTGTCGTCCTGGCGTTATCAAAGCCCACGCCTCCCATGAGCTGCAGGCCTGTGCCAACCGCAAGAAGAGATCCGGCTGCGGCCCAGAGCGTAAGACGATAGCCGGTGGCATGCAGCTCCCTTCGATTCGTGCGATATGCCCAGGCGTCGGAGATGACCGCTATGATCGTGAGGGCTATCGGAAAGTGAACTACCAGCAGATGGAACGGGATACTCAGCATCAAGTCAGTCCAGCGGCGGTTCAAAACAGAGGCGGCACCGGGCCTCGTAGGCGCCGCCATCACCCACGAGGAGCCTGTCCGGAATTTCCACGAGCCGTTGCGTTCGATTTGCAGGCGCGCCGCAGAGGACGCAGATAGCGAGCGTCTTAGTGATGTATTCGGCGATTGCAAGCAACTGGGGCATCGGATCAAAAGGGCGGCCTCGAAAATCCTGGTCCAGGCCTGCAACGATGACCCGCTTCCCCATATCGGCCAGGTTGTTGCAAACCAGCACGAGTTCGAGATCGAAGAACTGTCCTTCGTCGATTCCGATCACCTGGGTGCGCCCGTCAACTGCATCGATGATTTCGCGCGCCTGCACGACAAGCTGCGACTTGATCTTCATGTCGCTGTGGCTGACGATGTGATCTTCGCTGAACCTGTCATCCAGCCTGGGCTTGAAGATCTGCACGCGTTGCCGGCCGATCTGCGCGCGTCGAAGCCGGCGGATCAGTTCCTCACTCTTTCCGCTGAACATACTGCCGCAAATCACTTCGATCCAGCCCAGACTGTGTCGGCTATGCTGAAATTGCTCGCTCATGAAAATCCGGGGGGATTCCGGGGACGCACCCCC
>CAMAWS010000481.1 GCA_945861845.1 Candidatus Sulfopaludibacter sp. SbA3
GGGATCTATCGCACATCGCCTTAGAGTTGATCATACTTCGTGGCTACGCCCCTTGCCTTGGCGACGGGGTATTTCTCGGCATTCTTCTTGAGTTTGCTGCCCATCGCTTCAATCAAATCTATTCCGAGATTGTCGGCAAGTTCCGCCAGGTAAATGGCTACATCCGCGATTTCGTCGGCAACTTCTTCGCCGTGCTCTTGGATATGTTTTCCAACCTCCGCGTCATCCTTCCACTGGAAGTGCTCCAAAAGCTCAGCGGCTTCAATGGTGATGGATATGGCCAGGTTCTTGGGATCATGAAACTTCATCCAGTCGCGCTCATCGCGGAATTGCCTGATTTTCTGCAGGATATCGTCCATTGCGAGGAAAGCTATTTGACCTCTGGGCCAGCCAAGGTCCCGCCGAATGGTATGATATGCCGCTGTGGCAGAGCACCCTAGCCTGTTTGTAGCGGTCACCGATTACGATTGGTATCAGCTGCACGCCTCTAAAGACTCGGTCGATGAAGTAAACTTCTGGCGTCCATCGTCGTCCGCCAATTTCAAGGCGCTCGACCAGGGCGGTTTGTTTCTTTTCAAGCTCCATTCGCCTTTGAACTTCATTGTTGGTGGAGGCTTTTTTGCCAAGTTCCTCCAAATTCCGTTAAGTTTGGCTTGGGAGTCGTTTGGAGACGCGAATGGGACCCGGACGATTGAGGAGATGCGTTCGCACATTTCGAAGTACCGGCAAGTCAAGATCAGTCCCGGCGACGATCCATCGATTGGTTGCATCATTCTTGCCGAGCCGTTCTTCTTCCCGAAACCGGATTGGATTCCGGCGCCCCCGGACTTTGCCACAAATATTGTCGCGGGAAAGCGCTATCGCACTGATACGGAATCCGGACATCATCTCTGGCATGAAGTCGTGCAACGGCTGCAAATCCATCGACAACGATCAGCGTCGGCAGGTCCGGCGTTGGTTGCGGCCGCGGAAGCCCGGAGATACGGCGGTCCGGCGATGGTCATGCCACGATTGGGCCAGGGAGCGTTTCGTCTGTTGGTTACCGATGCCTACAGCCGTCGCTGTGCAATGACCAATGAGCGAACACTACCCGTGCTAGAGGCCGCGCACATTCGACCCTATGCGACCGGTGGCAAACACGAACTTTCGAATGGACTGCTCTTGAGAAGCGATCTGCATCGCCTGTTCGATCACGGATATATCACCGTGGATCCTGAGGAGCAGTGCATCGTGGTCAGCAAACGCATCAGGGAGGAGTTCGAGAACGGCCGCGACTACTACCAGCTTCATGGGCGGCGTATCGCCTCGCCATCTGATCAGCTCGCCCACCCTTCTCAAGAAAGCCTGCGTTTCCACGCAGAAACTGTATTCAGATAACCACGAGAATTCAGTAATGCAGGCTCCGTGGACGTTTCCCGCGGACACTGACCAATTCAACCTGAAATCCTCGATTTAGTTTGCTGATCTATATTGAAAATCCCGCATTGACTGCGGGATTTTCAATATAGATAATGCTTGCAGATATGATCGATCGCAAAATCGATGTCCGACTGATTCAGACCGCTTTGAAGCGCAGCCGGGTCGTCGCGCTGTTGGGCCCCCGCCAGTGCGGCAAGACTACTCTTGCCAGGCAGTTCGTGGCGGCTGGATCGCTCAACTACTTCGATCTCGAAGATCCCTTAAGTCTTGCCCGTCTCGACGAACCGGATACCGCGTTGCGTCCTCTCAAGGGCGTGGTCGTAATCGATGAAATCCAGCGGCGTGCCGATTTATTTCCGCTACTCCGGGTGCTTGCTGACCGCAGGCCGTTGCCAGCCCGATTCCTGATTCTCGGTAGTGCTTCACCCGACTTATTGAAGCAATCTTCCGAAACTCTGGCCGGGCGTTTGGAAACGGTTCCACTGGAGGGGTTTCGCTTGGTCGACCTGGGAGCAAGGATGCAAGGCCGCCACTGGCTACGCGGGGGCTTTCCCCTGTCCTACACCGCGAAGACGGAAGCGGACGCGTTCGCATGGCGGCGCCAGTTCCTGCAAACCTTCGTTGAGCGCGACCTGCCGCAGCTTGGCGTTACGATACCCGCGGCGGCCTTGCACCGTTTCTGGAACATGCTCGCTCACTATCACGGCCAGATCTGGAACGCGGCCGAACTGGCTCGTGCAATGGCTGTCAACGAATCCACCGTGCGCCGCTATCTCGATTTGTTGACGGGCGTGTTCATGGTCCGTCAGTTGCCGCCGTGGTTTGAAAATCTCGGCAAACGGCAGGTCAAGGCCCCCAAAGTTTACTTGCGCGATAGCGGATTGCTGCACGCCCGACTCGGCATTACCAATCAGCACGACCTCGAACACCATCCAAAAATTGGCGCGTCCTGGGAAGGCTATGCCGTCGAAGAAGTTCTCAAGGCCCTGCAACCGGACGATGCCTATTATTGGGCGACCTATAGCGGAGCGGAGATTGACCTCTTGCTGTTCAGGCGCGGCCGCCGCATCGGTGTCGAATGCAAGCGCGCCGACGCTCCCACACTTACGCCGTCTATGCGCATCGCCGTGGCCGACTTAAAGCTCGACGAACTTCTAGTCGTCTATCCCGGCGACAAGCGATACACCCTGGCCGCGAAAGTCGAGGCCGTTCCGCTGGCGCAGTTGGTGACTGCGAAATGAGCTAATTACTTGGCCCCGCGGCCCAGAAGGACCACCGGCACGGTCTTCAGTAAAATTTTTAAATCCAGGAGCAGAGACCAGTTGTCAATGTAGGTGAGGTCGAGCTTCATCCAGTCTTCGAAGTTGACCTCGTTGCGGCCGCTGATCTGCCAGAGGCAGGTGATACCAGGCTTCATGCTGAGGCGCCGGCGCTGCCACCGCTCGTAACGGGCAACTTCCTGCGGAAGCGGTGGACGAGGGCCTACGAGACTCATGTCGCCTCGCAGTACGTTATAAAGTTGAGGGAGTTCGTCGATGCTGAAACGGCGCAGGATTTTCCCAACCCCGGTGATCCGGGGATCGCGCGAGGATTTGAAAACCGGGCCATCCATTTCGTTCAGGCCTTCCAGCTCGAAACGGAGCTGTTCGGCGTCGTCGACCATGGATCGAAACTTGTACATCGTGAAAACGCGGCCATGCAATCCAGAACGCTCCTGCTTGAAGAGCA
>CAMAWS010000482.1 GCA_945861845.1 Candidatus Sulfopaludibacter sp. SbA3
TCTGCCAAGTTATTTTTGCGCGATTCCTAAGACCAGTTATGCCGGATTTCAGCCCGGTTAACGGATGCCGCAAAATAGAAACCGATCTCTTTGAAGGATTGCGCGAGGTACATACAGGGGGCTCGATGACTTAAGGCACCGAAGGTCGAGCCGCAAGGCGCGGATGAACGCATTTTTGGCTGAAAATGCCTCGCCGGTATAATCATAGTCCGGTCCAGGGATCAGGGCAGGACATTCAGGCCACACTGCCCGCTGATAATTCGGGGTCTGACCCCGAATTAGACCACTACGGCGGGTTCTTTCGCAGGCTGCCAGGAGTTGATTTGGAAATTTCACCTCAAAGCCAACAGCTGGATTTGAAGTCGCTGGACTCGATGCCAGGCGCTGTCGTAATCGTCGATCAGGATGGCCGCATTGTTATCGCCAACGATCAGGCGCAGCGATTATTCGGATACCCGCGCGAAGAACTTCTTAACCGGCCAGTCGCACTGCTGATACCTGAACGCTCCGGTGTTCACCATCCGGCCCGGGTGCGGGGTCTTCTCGAATATCCTTACGTTCTTCCCGCGGGCGCCGATTTGAATCTGTTTGGCCGACGCAAGGATGGCACGGAGTTTCCAGCCGAAATCAGCATCAGCCCGGTGAAAGTGGAAGGGCAGGTCCTGGTCGCCGCCGCTGTCCGCGATGTCACTGAGCGGCGGCAACTGGAGCGAGCGATGCGCAGGCGTACGCTCGAACTGGAGGATTTCATCGAGAATTCCTCCCTTGCCCTGCACTGGTTGGGGCCGGACGGAACCATCCTGTGGGCCAATCAGGCGGAGTTGGATTTGCTGGGCTACGCGCGCGAAGAATACGTTGGCCACGACATTCGCAAGTTTCACGCCAGTCTTTCGGTGATTGACGAACTGCTCCGGCGCCTGGAGCAGAATCAAAAACCGGCGAATTACAGCGCACGCCTGAAATGCAAGGATGGCTCGCTGCGCGATGTTCTGATCGATGCCAGCGCTTACCGAGAGAACGGCGAATTCGTCCATGCGAGTTGTTTCGCCCGCGACGTCACCGACCGCAAGCGGGCGGCGGCGGAGCTCAAGAGGCGGGAGCGGGATCTCGATGAGGCCCAGCAACTCGGTCATGTTGGCAGTTGGGCCAGGGATTTTGATGACAACACGCTTACCTGGTCGGCCGAAATGTTGCGGATCCTCGGGTTCGATGCGGAGCAAACTGTGCCGACTGTCGAGGCGTTGATGGAGCGAGTCCACCCCGACGACCGCGGCATGGTCGAGCGCGCCATGGCGTCAGCGCGTGAATCGCGGACGCCGATCGATGTCGATCACCGCATAGTCCGGCCGGATGGAACGGAGCGCTTGGTGCGCGCCACGTTGCGCTTCCAGGTAGATCCTTCGGGGCAAACGCGGCGCATCTTCGGCACGATTCAGGACGTTACCGAGGAGCGGCGGGCCGTGGAAGTGCTTCACCAGCGAGAAGCGCAGTTGAGTCTCATGTTCAATTCCACTTCCGATTTGTACGCGCTGTATCGCGTTGAGCCAAAGGATCGCCTGGTAGTAGAAGCTATCAATCCAGCGATCGCGAAGCGCCTCGTCAAGCGGATGGGCGCGGGTAACTCGTCGGTCTTGATTGGGCTCAACGTCTCGGAGATGTTGGTGCGCGCAGGGTTACCATCTGATGTTGTCGCGCGGAGGTTGGCCCAGTTCCTGCAGGTACGCGACGAGAAGGTGACGATCCGGTATGAATCGGAATGGCCCGGGTCCGTGGATTATGAGGTGCTGGACGTGGTTCTTCAGCCAGTACTGGATCGCCAGGGCCAATGCACGCACCTCCTGTGGTGCGGGCGCAGCATATCCGAGCGAATCCGCGCCGAACACGCACGGGAGAAGCTCCAGACACAGCTGGCGGAAGCTCAGAAGTTGGAGTCGATCGGGCGCCTGGCCGGCGGTGTAGCCCATGATTTCAACAATCTGCTCACGATAATCAATGGTTTCACTGCTCTGCTCCTGGAGCAGTTGCCCGTGGAAGATCCTGCGCGCCTTTCCCTCCAAAGCATCGCCCACGCCGGTGATACGGCCGCGGCACTGGTGAGCCAACTGCTGGCGTACAGCCGCAGGCAGCGGCTCAATCCCGTGACCCTGAGCCTGAACACGGTAGTGAGCAACGTCAAGAAATTGCTCGGGCGGCTGCTTCGCGAGAATATCGAGATCGTTTGCAATCTCACGCCGGATCTCGACCTGGTGATGGTGGATCGGGCCCAGATCGAACAGATGATCATCAACCTGGCCGTGAACGCCCGCGATGCAATGCCGCGCGGAGGTATCCTGACCATCGAGACGCACCGTCGCGAAGCGATCAAACGCGGCCTCTGGTGCCCAACAGCTCTCCCACTCGGTGATTACATGGAGTTGATCGTCCGCGACACCGGCACGGGCATGGACGAGCAGACCCGTGGCCAGGTCTTCGAGCCTTTCTTCACGACAAAGGAAGTCGGCAAAGGCACCGGCCTGGGTCTTTCAATGGTCCAGGGCGTTGTATCGCAATCCGGCGGATGCATCGGAGTGGAGAGCGAGGAGGGAAAGGGTTCGGCATTTCACGTTTATCTTCCGGCCTCGAAACACGGGCCCGCAGGGGATAAGCCGGTCGCAGTGGCCACAGGCCTGGCCGGAAAAGAAGCCATTCTCCTGGTGGAGGACAATGAGGATGTTCGCCGTTTCACAGCCCAGGCTTTGAAAAGACTTGGGTATACGGTCGTGGATGCCCAGGACGCGACCGAGGCGATCGCTGCATGCGTCCGCCAGAATTTCGACGTGCTGCTGACCGATGTGATTATGCCCGGAATGGGCGGCATCGAGTTGGCCGGGCGAGTCGCCTCGATGCGGCCGAAGATGAAACTCCTGTTAATGTCCGCGCATTCGGAGGATGCCGTGGAGGGTCTCATAGCCGGATCGAACCGGCTGCCTCTGCTCTCCAAGCCGTTCACCCTGGAAGCGCTCAGGAAAACGTTGCAGGACCTGCTGCAGCCCGCGGACCCAAACTTAATGTAATCCTGAAAGTAACTATTCAGGACGTGGCAGATTCAGACTGAGAATTGAAAAACGATTAGTGATTAATGATTAAT
>CAMAWS010000483.1 GCA_945861845.1 Candidatus Sulfopaludibacter sp. SbA3
AGTGGCAGAGAATGCTGCGAATGATTAGCGAATGATTAGCGAAACATTAGAGTGGTTATTTGGTAGCGATAATGAAAAAATGTCACAATCAGCACAACCCAATCCAGCCAATCAGGAGGCTAGATAGATAAATGTTCATCACAAAGAAGCACATTTCCCGCCGGACGTTTCTACGCGGCACAGGCGTCACATTAGCGTTGCCGTTGCTGGAGTCGATGCTGCCGGCACAAACGCCTCAGCGTCAGACCGCAGCGGGCCCCGACTCGGTGAGACGATTTGTGGGCATCTGGCACCCGCATGGTGCGGCTCCGGGCTATTGGAGTCCCGAGCAGGAAGGGTCTAACTTCGAGTTTTCGTTTATCACGAAACCGCTGGAGCCATTCCGTGATCGCGTGGTCCTCATTACGGGACTCGACGCTACCGGATCCGCGGCGACTTTGGAGGAACCCGGCGGCGACCATGCGCGCGGTGCGAACCTGTTGTCGGGCGCGCGCGCCCGAAGGGACTCGGTGAGTCCTTATATCGGCGTCACGATTGATCAAATGATCGCCAGCAAGTACGGCAGAGATACGTTGCTGCCATCGATCCAACTCGGGATCGAGGATCCCGGTAACAATACCGGTAACTGCAACTGGGGCTATAGCTGCGCGTATTCCAACTCCATCTCATGGCCAACGCCGACGACGCCGCTGCCCACGGAAATCAATCCGCGCATGGCTTTCGAGCGCTTGTTCGGCGACGGGGACAGCGTGGACGAGCGGCTCCTGGACCGAAAACGGACCGGCAGCATCCTTGATTCCGTCACGCGCGAAATTGCTCTCTTCAAGAAGGGTATCGGCGCGGGTGATCGGTCCAAGCTCGACGACTATACCGAGAACGTCCGCGAGATTGAACGGCGGATCCAGAACATCGCGAGTAAACCGGAAGCCTCCGGTACGTCTTTCGAAGTTCCATTTGGAATACCCACAAACAACGACGCCCATTTCAAGATCATGTACGACTTGATGGCGGTGGCTTTCCAGGCCGATATTACACGCGTCGCCACGCCGATGTTAGGCCGCGACCTCAGTTCCACCAACTTCCCGGTATCGGGTTGGAATGGCCCGTGGCATGGAACGTCTCACCACGGCGACATTCCGGCTAACAAGTCCAACTATTCAAAGCTCAACCGGTATCACGTACAGAACATGGCGGACTTCTGCGAGAAGCTGCGGAAGATTCCCGAGGGCGACGGCAACGTGCTGGACCATATCCTGATCTACAAGGGAACCAACATGGGGAACTCCCATCGGCATGCCCACGAGAAAATACCGGTGGAACTGATTGGCGGAATCGACGGTAAGTTCAAGGGCAATCGTCACATTGTGTTTCCCGATAACGTTCAGAGGAACTCCAATATGCTCCTGAGCATCCTCGACCTGTACGACATCCACCTGGATCATCTCGGGGACAGCACCGGACGCTTGCCTGGGTTAGCCTGAGACCTGCTGGCGGTCCACTGCGACGTTCAACATCGCCGTCAGGGGGCTTGACAAGCGCCTGGCGGCGATTGTGTTTCAGTGGCTAGCAACTCAAGCAAAACTCGGCAGGACGCAACCATCAACTGAAGGAGAATTTTCGATGAAGTGGAGATTAGGAAAACCTGCAATCGGGTTCGTCATTATATTCATGACGGCGGTATTGGTAGTGCCGGTGACCGCGCAGAATCGGCGGGGGCGAAATCGACCAATAACGGACCTGCCCAAGGGGCCCGAGCGACAGGTCATACTCGACAGTTGCACCGCCTGCCACGGCATAGATGACTATGCCTACTATGCTATGGACAGGGATGGATGGCAGAAGCTCGTCGGGACCATGAAGGAAAAGGGAGCTGTTATCCCCGCCGACAAAGAGTCTATTCTCCTCGATTGGCTGGTGACAAAATTCGGCGCGGACTCGAAGCCATTCCCGAGGACAAGAGGCGGTGGGGCTGTCCTTAACTTTGGCGGTGGCGACGAGGCAGCCAGGGACGCGGCATCACAGACAATTCTAGATACCGTGTGCACCGCGTGTCACTCCCTGGAGCGGAACCTGGCTGCCAAGCGTACGCCAGATCAGTGGCGAGAAATCATCGCCACCATGAAAACCAGGGGCGCTCAGCTTGATGACGCCGCTATTGCTCCCCTGGCCACATACCTGGCCAAGGCATACGGCAATTAAATGAGTGAAGGGGAAAGGGGGACATCCTTTTTCCCTTTCGTGCGATAGCCGCTGGTCTACCAGCCTCTACTTCAGCTTCATAACTTTGCTTGGGTCCATCCGGACGATCATGAAAGCGATATCCGAGGTGACCTCTCTTACCACGTGAGGTGTGTTAACAGGCACGATCACGGTGTCGCCGGGGCCGATCTTGCGGCTGACGACGTTTCCCTGCATCCTTCCGCTGTTGCCGGGACCGGCAACCGGTGCCGGCGCGCCGGTCATGGGAGTCGGGTTGTCGAGGGTCCCGCCCGTGTACATCGTAGCTTCGCCGCGTAGAACGTAATAGACCTCGGCGATATCGTTATGCGATATTCCACCGGCGTCCGCACGGCTACCCTTGGGATACTGGAGTACAGCGACTCCAACATTCATCGGACCGGCATCCACCATGCGCATGATCTCATCGCCAGATCCCTTTTCCATTAGCGATCGAATGGTTGCGGTCGAAATATCGGTGGCGCTCGGGGCTGGAGCCTGGGCAAACATCGACGCGGCAAAGATGAGCGCGAGAGAACCCGCTAATGGTTTCATCATCGTTTATCCTCCTGAGTCTCTTTTAAAATTTCAGCAATTGTCTGACGGTCGGAAGCAGAAAGGTGGGCGTAGTCTTTTGTGGTGTCCTCGCCCGCCAGGATTTCCCCGAACCTCCGGTTCACATATTCTTTCACCGGTTCAGGCATGTTCTTGAACGAGTCCGTATAGACCAGGTAACTCATCGGGTATTTGAACAGCCGCTTCTCGAGATCCAGATCCTTTAACGAACGGCCCTGACTGTCACGGCGGCCTGCCGCTGTGAACTCCGCCGCGAAGTTGGTTGTTCCTGCAATCGTAGCCGTGAACGGTTGCGCTCCTGAGAAAAGCATCGCCCTGACAATCGGCTC
>CAMAWS010000484.1 GCA_945861845.1 Candidatus Sulfopaludibacter sp. SbA3
TTCCACGGCCCTCGACTTCCGCGACCAAAGCACGAGCGGCCACTCACGACGCGTTGCGGAGCTGACTACGGGAGCGGCCCGCTCGATTGGCGTCGATGGAGAAGCGCTGATCCAGATCGAGCACGGCGCCCTTCTGCACGATGTCGGCAAGCTGAAGATCCCGGACAGCATCCTCTGGAAACCCGGCCCACTGACCGAAGAGGAATGGCAGACCATGCGCCGCCACCCTGAATACGGAAAGGATTTTCTCAGCGGAATTGAATTTCTGAAGGGGGCCGCAGACCTTGTCTTCTCGCACCACGAAAAATTCGATGGGACCGGATATCCGAGGCGCCTGGCGGGCGATGACATACCTTTAGGGGCTCGTGTATTTGCGATTGTCGACACCGTCGACGCCATGATCTACAAGCGCCCGTACAACACGCCGGTTACCTTTCAAGCCGCAGCAGCCGAGGTCCGCCGTTGCGCGGGGACACAGTTTGATCCGGCCATCGTGGCCCCAACCCTGGAATATCTGGAAAGCAGAATTTCGAGGAGAAACCCCTAGCCGGCGAGCTACTTCACCTGCCAGACCCAGAAGGCGCTCTGGTTCCCGATCGTGTCGACGACTTCCAAATCCAGGTTTGCCAGGTGCGTCAACTCCTCCAGCGTCCGGTCTTCAGCAATGCATAACACGCGTGGTTCCTTTGCAATCAACGCAGCCATTTCGTCAGGAGAAAAAATACCCCGAGCATTGTTGTATCGGTAGAACTGGAGTCCGTACTCCATCCATCGTGGAGGCTTGTAAAGGAATACGACCTGGTCGGCTGGCACAAGGTCCGAGAGCGCCTGGTCCCACGGTCTCATGGTTTCCGCCCTGTCGAACCTCGGAAAAATAAAATTCGTGGCAGCAAGCACCAGCAATGTCATGGTGATCGCGTTGAATCCAGCGAGCACTGAGGGTGTCAGCCACAGAGCCACGACCACAAGCGCTGCCGCAATCCCGAATGTGACCGCGGCAATCAGCAACCCGCTGACGTGCGCGTCCAGGTTGATCATGTTTCCAAAGAAACCGAACGCGATACCAATAAAGGCCATCGTTCCCGCCTCGATGAACACTGCTGTTTTGAAGGAACGCGAGGAGGGCTGCCACAGCTCTTTGCCGCAAAGGAGCGCGATGGGAGGAACCATCGGCAGGATGTATCCCGGCAATTTCGATCCCGACAGCGAGAAGAAAGCGAACGGCACAATCGCCCACCAGAACATCAACTGCTCGCTTTTGCCGAAACGACGTCGAAGTGTGGGAATCAGCAGAAACGTCCATGGGAACGTCAGCAGCAGCAAGACCGGGATGTAGAAATAGAACGGCCGATCGTGCCCGTGAATCGTGGATGTGAATCGCTGGAAGTTTTGATTGATGATGAAAACGTTGATGAACTCCCGGCCATTCAGCGCGGTGCAGAGGAGGTACCACGGAGCCGCGATGCCGAGGCCGATCAGGATTCCCCGTGGGTGCCAGGTTCTCCACTCGGACCACTTGCCCCTGAATACCAGGAATCCGGCCAGGGCAAACGCCGGCAGCGCAAACGCTACCGGCCCCTTCGCCAATGCGCCGAAACCTAGCGCGGCATAGAACGCGTAAAACCACCAGCGGCGCTTTGGGCCCGTATCGTTGTAGCCCACAAGGAAAAACACCAACGCCATCGTCAGGCATGCTGTCAGTGGCATGTCCATGGATGCAGCGCGCGCAAACGCGAAAAATCCGATTGAAGACGCCATGATGACAGCAGCCAGGAGCCCGGCAATCCGGTCCCACAGCCGGCGTCCGCACACGTAAACAAGGAACACGCAGATCGTGGCGCCCAGGGCTGAAGGGAAGCGCGCACCCCACTCGTTGATTCCGAACATTGCATAGCCGAGCGCCGCAAACCAATACATCAGCGGCGGCTTTTCGAACCATGGAATTCCATGCAGCCGGGGGGTGATGTAGTCGCCTGTCAGGTACATTTCGCGCGCAACTGAGGCGTAACGTGGCTCATCCGGGCCTATCAGGCCTATGCCCCCCAGCCGATGGAAAAACAGGAGGTAACATAGTCCTGCAAGCGCAAGGATGATGATGAGGTCGAGATGCCGATACAGTCTAGGTTTCATCAATGACAGTCATCGTCGAAAGTATGTGAAAATACCATGAATGCGCAGCGGGATTAAAGATTTCATCGAATACACGCTTGCCCGGATCTTGTTGGGAATTTTTGGTTTGATGCCGCGTCGCATTGCCTGCCTGGGAGCCAGGCTGATCGCATGGCTGGGATTCAGGTTTGCGCGCCGCCAGCGAATGGCCGGACTTCATAACCTTCGGATGGCGCTCCCCGAGCTCTCGGACCAGGAGCGATACCGTATTCTCGGCGGATGCTTCCGGAACCTGGGCCGCCTTCTTGTGGAGTTCAGCCGCTTTTCAACCCTGAACAAGGCCAACATCGGCAACCTCGTCTACTACGACGGGCTGGAAAACTACCATGCAGCGCTGCAGAGGGGCCGCGGCGTCATCTTCCTGACCGGGCATTTCGGATCGTGGGAACTCAGCGCCTTCGCACACTCCATATTCGGATATCCGATGAAATTCGTCGTCCGCCCGATCGACAATGCACGCGTCGACCAACTCATTACGCATTACCGCACGCTCGGCGGTAACATCCCAATCCAGCGCAGGAGCACCGCACGCGACATCCTTCAATCGCTCCGGCACAACGAAGTAGTCGGCATTCTCTTCGACCAGAACACGACGCGCTCCGAAGGCGTGTTCGCCGACTTCTTCGGAATTCCGGCCGCCACGACTAGCGCCATCGCGACCCTGGCGTTGCGAACGGGCGCTGCAGTCATCCCGGGCTTCCTCATATGGGAGGAAAAGCTGGGAAGGCACCGCCTGCGGTTCGACCCGCCCGTTGAGCTTGTGGAAACGGGCGACCCCGCGCACGACGTTGTCGAGAACACGCGTGCGTTCAATCGAATACTGGAGGGATATATCAGGAAACATCCGGATCAATGGCTGTGGATACACAGGAGATGGAAAACGAGGCCTGAGGGGGAAAAGAGCTTATATCCCTGATGAGATCTGGATGAGGTCCGCTGCCTACGCAGTGGG
>CAMAWS010000485.1 GCA_945861845.1 Candidatus Sulfopaludibacter sp. SbA3
CGCGTATACGAACAGCGGCTTAGCGGGGGCGTTGGGCACGGCGGATAACCCGTTCAGTGCGTCGAATGTTGGGCTATATACGCGGTTGAATCAGCTTAGCGCCGGAGCCGGATTGCCGCCTTTGGCGCCGCCGAGTTTTGGCACGCTGCCAGGCTTTCTGGTAGGGGGGTATGGGCAGGCGTTGCAAAGCCTTTTCGGCGGGCGATTTCCCTCGGTGCAAGTGGGTTTGCAGTTCGACTTAAACCTGCGCAACCAGACGGCGCACGCCAACTTGGCGCAGACGGCGATCGCGGACAAGCGGCTGAACCTGGAGAAGACGCGCGCCGAGCAGATCATCGACATGCAGGTCCGCAACGCGCTGCAGAGCCTGCAGGCTTCGCGGCAGCGGATCACGGCGGCGACGGCGGCGGTGGCGGCGGCGCTGGAGAAGATGGAGAGCGAGAGTCGGCTGTTTCAATCGGGCGAATCGACCAACTTCCTGGTGTTGACGCGGCAGAATGAGTTGTTGGAATCAAGGCGGCGGGCGGTGGTGGCGCAACTGGAGTTCAACAAGGCGGCGGCGCGATTGGAGCAGGCCAAGGGGGAGACATTGGAGACTTACAAGATCACGGTCCGGTAGACTAAGGGTAGCCGGAAGAACAAACAGCATATTCCCACAGCCTCTTGTTTTCACGCCGTCCTCTTCACCGGAAATAGATCCGCGAACAGAATTCCCTTTGCCTGCTGCATCCGTTTCGCTGCTTCCGTGTCGCTCTCCGCCCGAGCCTTTGTGGCCAGCGATTGCAGCGTCTCTCCGGCCTTCAAATAGCCTCCGGCATTCGGCAGTTTCCGATACACCTCCCACGGCGTTTCATAGTGGGGATAGACACGGCGTTGTTTCCCCTTGGCGTCGGTCCGTACTTCCACCTGACCGCACGGGCGATGGAAGTTCAGATAGTCATTGAGGTGCTCCTCATAGAACCGCTGCACTCGTTCGGCGTGCGGCGCCGCGATGTGGACATAGCCCATGTGCTTCCGAATCACCGCTCCATTCTTGGCCTCCACCAACCCGTTATCGTTGGATCGTCGCGGCCGGCTCTTGGTCTGTTCCACCAGTAACTTCTTGAGCATCTTTTCGACCTTGTGATTGATGAATTCACTGCCGTTGTCGGAGTGGAATCCCAGGATCTTGAAGGGGAACTGAGCCAGCATGGAATGTAGCGCCGGACCCAGCCAGGCTTCGCTTATCTGCGGTACGCAGGCCACGATTTGCCATTGCGTAACTTCGTCGACAGCATGGATGTGATACACGCCTTTGACTCCCTCCCGGTCTCCTTGATCCCTAAATCCGGCGGTTGAGCCGGCCGCAATGGCCCGTCACGCCCGCGTTTATTGAGCGCCGCAACTGCTCCGCGCTTCACCCAATGGGGGAGGGCGAACCACACGCGGCGACCGCGTGGACATTGCCGCCGGCCGCGGATGACAGCGATGAACCGCCGTTTTCAGGTTGATGAACCGTGTCTACCCGCAGATATCCAGGCTTTCCGTCCGGTTCCGGACAGCGCCGTTCTCCGATCGTCGCCGTGGTTGGTTTCGTCTTGGTGAATGTCGCCTGGCGTGTGCGATAGGTCTTGCTCTTCCGCAACCGATACAGATGGGCGACTGAGATGCCGGCCAGTCGCTCAAACGCCTGCTTGCCGTATTCGCCGAACTCCCGTTCCAGGATCTTCCGCGTCGCCGGCCCGCTCATCGTGTCGTGGGCTTCGTCAACAGACGCTAAACGAGCCGTATCGATGCGTGTGTAGCGCGTCGGAAAACGGCGTCTCCGATAGACGGGCGGGCGCACCTCGCCGGTGGCTACGTATTTGCCGATCAGCCGCGTGACCTGTGCTCGGCTTTGCCCTGTCATCTTCGCCACGTAGCTCCGCAACAACCCCTTCGCTTCCCGGCCTTGTTTGGCGTAGTCGTGTTCACGCAGAGTCTTGCCCACCCAGTCGTAAATATCGCTCCGGCTGTGCCCGGTAAAACACACCTCCTGGCTTGCTTTCAGTAACGCCTGGATCTGTTCCAGGCTCAATCTTTCGCCACCTTGCATGCTGATGATCAATCCCCAGCTTGCACCACCTCTCCGCCTTCAGGCTCATCTTGTGTGAGAATCACCCTTTCCTTCAGGCTCATCTTGTATGAGACAAGACTGGGACTACCCGGATTGGACAAACTCCTGATAGAATCCGCCATACACCTCGTAACGGTGGCAAAACGCTGATAATGGCGTTCTGCCGGAAAAGTAAAAGAACGATTTTAATGCCGACTGACCTGCCCGAAGTAGAGTATCAGCGCTTTTGGAAGCGCTTACAGCAAATTTGTTTGAAAGCCTATGAAGCGCGCAGCTACCTGGTCCTGGTAGGGCATCCGAAGTTCAAAGCGTTGGAACTCGCCGCGCGATCTCATGTGCCGAGGCAGAAAATTTACGAAGTTCTGGATTCGTTGGTGGAAAAGGGATTCGCGCAAGTCGTGCGGGAGAAAACGAAGCTGTTTTCCGCCGTCGAGCCATCGCTGGCCATCCCGGCTTACTTCGCCCGGCGGGCGCAGCATTTGCAGCAGGAGTTGACCGAGCAATCGCGCTTTGCGACTGACCTGCTGGAGGACTTGAACACCTCGTATTCCGAAGGGCAGGGAGGCCGCGGAACATTGGATTTCCTGCGGATTGTCACCGAACCGCTGCAGACCGCGGCCGAGTACCGGCGAATGATCGGCGAAGTGGGGAGCGAGTATTTGGAGTTTTCGCGGCCGCCGTATGCGGTGGATCCGTTGAATGACGATCTGGTGAAATCGGCCCGTCAACGCGGCGTACGCTGCCGACTGCTGGTGGAGGTGGGCACGCTGGACGACGAGCATCGCCGTCGGCTGATGGAATTTATCGACATCGGCGTAGAGGTCAGCCAGGTGCCGTCGCTGCCATTGAAGCTGGCGATGTTTGACTGCAAACGGGGAATGATCGCGCTGCTGGACCCGGTGATCACCCGGCCGACATGGACGGCGGTGGTGTTTGATCACGGCGGGTTGGCAGAGGCGATGCAGGGGTTGTTCGAGGATTATTGGCGGCGGTCGATTGCGATGCCGCGGCGCGCCTAGTC
>CAMAWS010000486.1 GCA_945861845.1 Candidatus Sulfopaludibacter sp. SbA3
CGGACGAAGACGAATCCGAGCCGATGAGCGGAGCGAATGCAAGCCCGATAGGGCGCAGCCATCAACCCTGGACCGCGCCGGCCTCCCGCCGTCGAAAAGATCCTCCGATTGTTGGTGAAGTTCCCGCCACCCTGGAACTTGTGTTAGGGAACGAGGTCTACATCGCGAAGGACGGCTTGTCGCCGGGACTCCGAAACCGGCTACTCCGAGTGGCAGCCTTTCAGAATCCCGAATTCTACAAAGCTCAGGCCATGCGGCTGCCCACCTATGACAAACCGCGGATCATCGCATGCGCCGAGGAGTATCCGCAGCACATCGGTCTGCCGCGCGGCTGCATGGAGGACATCCAACAACTCCTATTGGATTTGAATATCATGCCGGTTGTTCGTGACGAGCGTTGGCAGGGCCAACCTTTGAGTCTGACCTTTCAGGGAACACTTCGGCCTGAACAGAAAGCCGCCGCAGATTCCATGCTGAAACATGAAACGGGTGTCCTGGCCGCGACCACCGCGTTCGGGAAAACGGTTGTGGCGGCGTGGCTGATTGCGCAGCGCGGCGTGAACACGCTGGTCCTCGTGCATCGACGGCAGCTGCTCGATCAGTGGGTGGAGCGACTGGCAACGTTTCTGAACATCAACAACCGTGAAATTGGAAAAGTCGGCGGCGGCCGGCGCAAGCCGACGGGCAGGCTGGATGTTGCGGTGATCCAAAGCCTGGTACGCAAAGGCATTGTCGAAGACTACGTCGGCGAATACGGTCATGTTGTCGTCGACGAATGCCACCATCTGTCAGCCCACAGCTTCGAACAGGTTATTCGCCGCGCGAAGGCGCAATTCGTCACCGGACTATCGGCAACCGTCACTCGAAAGGATGGGCATCATCCCATCATCTTCATGCAATGCGGCCCCGTCCGGCATCGCGTCAGCGCGAGGGCAGAGGCGATTCGGCGTCCTTTTACGCATGCTGTTCTCGTCCGACCCACAGCGTTTCAGCCGACGATGCCGGCTGCGCCGGACAAACGGGTCGAGTTTCAGTCGCTTTACGGTGACCTGATCGGTGACCAATCGCGAAATCGCCGCATCTGCGACGATGTAGTCGAAGCGGTGCAATCCGGGCGGTCGCCGCTCGTGCTCACCGAAAGAAACGACCACTTGGACAGCCTCGCCCTTCAATTGACCGGAAGAGTTCGTCACGTGATCGTGCTACGGGGTGGGATGGGGAAGAAAAAGCGTGAAGCTCTCGTCACAGAACTTGCGGCCGTTCCGCGGGGAAGCGAACGCGTGATTGTTGCGACAGGCCGATACATTGGCGAAGGATTCGATGATGCACGGCTGGACACGCTCTTCCTGACTCTGCCCGTTTCGTGGCATGGGACAATCGCACAATACGCCGGACGTCTTCACAGGCTCTATGACGGGAAGCACGAAGTTCGCATTTACGACTACGCCGACTTGAACGTGCCCATGTTGGCGCGCATGTTCGACCGGCGTTGCCGTGGGTATGAGGCCGTCGGATACTCGATCTCTCTCCCCGCAAGCGCGGTGCCGGGCTGGCCGGCGGATGTACTCCTTCCGTCGGATCCGGAATGGAAGCGTGATTATGCTGCAACCGTGCGGCGATTGATTCGCGACGGAGTCGATGCGCCACTAGCCAGTCTGTTCGTAAATGCAGTCAAACCCTCATCGCCGGAAGTGACTGGCTTGGCCAGAGCGCGTAGTGCGAGCGAAGCGTTTCTCTATCGCCGCCTTGAGACTCTTCCCGAAACAAAGGGCCGTTTCCAGTTGAACGTTCGCATTTCCATCCCGTTCGACGGGCAGAGCCAGATGGAGGTCGACTTCGTCAACGAGGCTCACCGAATGGCAGTTGAACTGGACGGTGCGCAGCATCTGTCCGATGCCGAAGCGTATCGCCGCGATCGCCGCAAGGACCGGCTGTTGCAGCAGAGTGGCTATCTGGTTCTGCGGTTTCTCGCCGAAGATTTGGGCAAGGATCTCGCTGGTGTCCTGGATTCAATACTGCAGTCTCTAGCAGGGCGCGAGCGATCAGCATCCTCACCACATCGGAGCGACAGATAACGCAACCTGGCCGTTGTATGCGCCGCATCCCTCTGACCGGGATCTCCTGGCCGATTTCGAGAACAACTCGCGGGGACGTTCGCCTTGGGGGTTATTGCCTTTAGGCCGCGAAGGAACGGACAGCGTTGGCACAACGGACCTAGTGGTTTTTGAGGCCCAGGTCCTTGAGCTGTTTCTTACCAAGCTGCCGTTTGAACTCGGAGACAAGCATCTTGGTCATTTCGTAACGGCGCACCACGCCGCGGAACAAAATCGGCGTGCGGAGCTCCGTCTCAACATACTGCCGGAAATACCAGATGCCCGCAATCTTGCGATACTCCGTCCCATCTCCGATCGGAATCGCCTCGATCGGCTTCACTGCGACCGCAGCCTGATGGCGTACCCGCCACTTTCGATACTGCGTAGAGGGCCGGAGAATGCCGGTTTCTGGCTCCACGTAGAAGTCATCCCGGAACCCGCCAACACGATCGATGCCGTACTTGTTGCAGCTATAGACGTTGCCATCGACGCCGCGGTACGTGTTGATCGCGACATCCAGGTGTGCGCTCAGAATATGCCTGACACCCCATCCGGCACCGCGTCCAATGACTCGCACGATCTCCGAATAGACGTCGTCCCATGGCCGGCCGCAGTTGGTCCGTAAATAGTTGTGCAGCGGTCCCAGTACGTCGGTGAAGGACTTGCTGCCTAACTTTTTGTGGTAACCCTCCTGCTTGCTGGACACCGGCAGGTGGATGAAGCCCTCGTAATCTACGCCTTCGTCATCGTGAATAAACCGGCCATAGTCACGTGCTTTGGCGCTGGGGGCGCCAGAGTTCGAGCGCGGGCGCTCAATGATGCATTTCCCCATGTCTTGTCGCATTAGGTGCGGCTCCTTTAACCGCATTTACAACTTCGTCATGGGGAACCTCTCTTTCTTACGGCGCCGCCGTCGGTGAACGAACTGGATAGTATAAAACAAAATGCTGACAGTGGGATTCAAACACTGGGTTCTTGTGTGGTGGAAGACATCACCGGGTTGAGCGATTGATCTGGCGGAT
>CAMAWS010000487.1 GCA_945861845.1 Candidatus Sulfopaludibacter sp. SbA3
GACGTCGTCCGAAAATTCTGCTGGGCCAGGTTCACGGCATCTATAAACGACTGGACGCTGGATTTCGTGCCAACTACCTTGCCCCAGCCCACGGAAAGATTCCTGAATGACATTGCAGGTCCCTCATAGTTCACGGCGGCCTGGTAAAAACTGCCGCAAACAACCAACAGAATGGCAGCCTGGGCGGCAACCAATCCGCGGCCGGTTTCCGCACCGGGCTCATGAAATGGGATGAGCAGGGCCAGCAGGGCACCCGCGAGTAGTCCGGAAATGTGGGCAGAGTTGTCGATTGCCGGGACAGAGAATCCAATAATCAGGTTGATCACGATCACCGGCAAGACGCCTGCGCCGACTGCTTTCTTGAAAAAGGGCGGAATTGTCTTCCGATACTTCAGGCCGAACACGGCGAGAACGCCGAACAGACCGAAAATTGCGCCTGAAGCGCCGGCCGAGACGACGTCAGGATGATAGAAGTAGCTTCCCGTAACTCCGGCAATGCCGGTAAGAACGTAGAGCAGGACGAATCGAGCGCTCCCGTAGAGCTTTTCCACCTGTGGGCCGACCATCCATAGCGCGTAAGAATTGAAGAAAAGGTGAAGCAGTCCAATGTGAATGAAGATGGGCGTCACCAGGCGCCATATCTCCCCACTGTCGATCTCCGGATTGGACTTGACGCCGAAGGCCATGAGCGTGGCCTCGTTTGTTGTTCCTCCGGCAAACTCCATCATCACGAAAATCAAAATGTTCAGAGCGAGGAATAGGTAGGTAAAGGTTGGGCGCCGCGACCACAGCGCCTGCATGAAATCCAGGTGGTCTTCGCTGATCATGTATCCCCTGAACTCTTACTGGGAAGCCTTAGTGTCATTCTGCAGCAGATCCGCAATTTCACGAGCGGCGGCGCGAGCGGTGGCAATGCCATCGGGCTTGAAGGAAATTGCCGCAACCACCGAGTGCCCGCCGCCACCATACTTTTCACAGAGCTTGGCGAGGTTGTGTTGCCGCGGTCGCGTGCTCCACGGATTGGTTCCGACGGAAACCTTGGCGCGCGACGGCGACTGGCTGACTCCGACGCAGTAGACGCTTTCAGGAAACAGGTAATAGGGGATGAACTTGTTATACCCCTCGAGACCGTAGGCGCTCACGTCGAATTCGATGACGCCGCGGCTGCACGTGGCTGCCTTGCGTATGATATCGATCGTTTCCTTGTGCTTTGCATACAGCACATCGAACCGCGACCGCACATCGGGGTCGTCCATCACCTGGCCAAGCGTCTTGTGCTGGAGATCTTGAATGATCTTGTGAATAAACTCGCGCTGGTGGCTGGCCTCGATCACGAGCATCAGCTTCATGGCGGGCGCCTCCAGCTCAACGGCGGTCTGCGCGTCGGCAAATTGCGCGCCGTCGATAATGTCGGCCCAATAGATCAACTCCTCGAGGTCGGGCATCTTGACCGAAAAGACTTTCTCCGTTATGTGGGCAATGAACTTTGTGCATGACTTGTAGCCGGGATCGTGGAACTTCAGCCCGCTCTTGTCCTGCCGGAAATGGGCTTCATCCTGCGGCGAGAGAAAGGCGCTCTCATGATGATCGAACCACCAGGTCAGGCGGTCGGAGGCGCTGTACTTGAAGTCGACAATGACGTTGTCGCCGTCCCCGAATTGGTCTTCACCGATCAACTGGCCGGCTTTGTGGGCCAGCCCCTCGTATTCGATAGTCGCTTCGGGATCAATGCGTCCTTTATAGAAGCGGGAGAAAACCGCAGCGGAAGAAACGCCATCAAAACAATTGTCGTGATACAGGACTCGCAGTTTCTTCATTTTAAAAGGTACTTCGCAATCGTCTGCAGTTGCATATGTGACGTGCCCTCGTAGATCTTCCCGATCTTCGAGTCGCGGAAATATTTTTCCGCGGGATAGTCCTTCGTGTATCCATAACCGCCGTAGATTTCGACGACAAGCGACGTTACGTGCTCGGCCACTTCGGAACAGAAATATTTCGCCATCGCCGCTTCCTTGAGAAAGTCCTGCCCTGCATCCTTTAAGCGGGCCGCGTTATAAACCATCAGCCGCGCTGCCTCGATCCGGGTAGCTGTCTCCGCGAGCTGGAACTGAATGGCCTGAAACTCCGCGAGCGGCTTGCCGAACGCCTTGCGTTCCTTTGAATAAGCGGCGCCGTATTCCCAGCTTCCCTGGGCAATGCCGACCATTTGCGCGCCAATCCCGATGCGGCCTTCGTTGAGCGTTTCGATCGCAATCTTATAACCTTTGCCGATTTCGCCCAGCACATTGCTGCGGGGCACGCGGCAATCTTCAAGTATCAGTTCGCACGTGCTGGATGCCCGGATGCCCAGCTTGTCTTCCTTCTTTCCGACCGTGAACCCCGGGAAATTGCGCTCAACCAGAAACGCTGTAATACCCTTATAGCCCTGTTCCGGACTGACGTTTGCGAACACGATAAACAGATCCGCTTCCGCCGCGTTAGTGATCCACAGCTTACGCCCGTTCAGCAGAAAATGATCGCCTTGATCGCTGGCCCGGCAGGCCAGCGCAAAAGCATCACTTCCTGATCCCGCCTCCGAGAGCGCGTAAGCGCCGACAGTACCTTTCGTGAGGCGCGCCAGGTGACTCCGCTTCTGCTCCTCGGTCGCCCATCGCATGACGGCGTTGTTCACCAGCGTGTTCTGAACGTCGATGAAAACGCCGAAGGAAGCATCGACCCGCGAAATTTCCTCAACGGCCAGCACCGACATAAAGAACGAGCCGCCACCGCCACCGTACAGCTCCGGAACATGAATCCCCATCATGCCGAGGTCAAATAACTCGGGGATGATGCTCCGCTCCAGCCTGGCTTCATCATCCATTTTGCGAACCAGCGGCTTGATCCGTCGTTCCGCAAAAGACCGGCACGATTCCCGGAAAAGTCCCTCGTCCTCTGAAAGCATCGTCAGGGGAATGCGTGGACCACTCTGAAAGTCGATGTTGTTCGCCATCAGGAACACCTCTCTGGCGCGCCAGGAAAGCCGGGCATTATACCAATCCATTATATAGCAGTCACCGGTACGCCGTGTGCACGGGGCTTGAGCCCCGTGCAC
>CAMAWS010000488.1 GCA_945861845.1 Candidatus Sulfopaludibacter sp. SbA3
CACATAAGCCAGCACTGCGTATGGCAGCACTTTCCCCAGCATCAGTTCGTGGCGCTTGATGGGTGATGAAACGATCTGCTCGATCGTGCCTTGCTCCTTTTCCTTCACAATCGTCACCGCCGTCAGGAGCGTGCCGATAATCATCATGATGATCGCGATGATTCCGGGGACTATGAATTCGACGCTCTGCAGGTCTTCGTTGAACCAGATGCGGGGTTCCACTGCCATGGGCGGAATCGACAGGTTCGTGCGCCGGATCATGGCTTCCATCTGGTTCATCATTACGGTCGACGAATATTCGCGCGTGATGGCTGAGAAATAGCCGAGGGCAATGGTTGCAGTATTGCTGTCGGAACCGTCCACGATGACCTGCACCGCCGCTTCCCGGTTTGACGAAAGGCGCTCGCCGAAGTCCGGCGGTACGACAACGCCGATACGCGCTGCGCCGCGGTTGATATCGCTTTCGAGTTCGCCGTAGTTGGTAACGTACCGGATGATCTCGAAGTACGGCGATTCCCCGAACCGTTCCAGGTATTGGCGGCTTTCAAAGCTCGCGTCCTGGTCGAAGACGGTTATTGGAACGAGTTTCACGTCATAGCGGATGCCGAAGCCGTAGAGGATCAGCATCATCACGGGGAAGATGAAAACCATGTAGATCGTCGCCTTGTCGCGGCGGATCTGGATGAATTCCTTCCTGGCAATGGCCATCAGCGGCGATCGCATCTATTGGACCCTCACGCGGCCGGAAATGTTGACCACGACCCGTTTCTCCCGTCCGTTCCTGTTTCTTATCGTAATCGTCGCCATGGGAGACACGTTTCCGTGCCGGTGGAATTCCGGCCGGGCGTTCGCGCTGATCGCGAAGCCATCAGGCATGACGGCCAGGTCCACCGGCAGCCAGACAGGATCCTCGCATTCGATCACGTAGGTTGCCGGTGACGTGATGTTCATCCGGCAGTCCCGGTTACGTGTGACTGCCTTGATTCGAGCCATATGCAAATTGGAAGCGACCTGTCTTGCGGTTGCGGCAAGCAGGTAGTCTTCGCGGCTCCGGGTTAAAGAAGGTACAGCGATCGTCATTACCGTTGAAACGACCGCCAGGGCGAGGCAGGATTCCGAAAGAGACATGCGCTTTTGTTTTCCAGGGAAAGCGCAAAAGGCTTTTTCATCCTACCGCTGGCGCGTCATTACTGAAACAAAAATGTCTTCGAGCGATGGCGTGATTTCCCTTAACGAAATGACCTGCAATCCCATCTGCTCGCCAACCTGCCGGATAGCACGCTCGGCTTCGTCTGTGGTCTTCACTGTCAGGTGCAACTTATTCCCGTACATTGCGACTTCCTCGATCTCAGGACGCCTTTCAAGCTCGTCGATCCACAGGAATATGGATTCGCAACTGAGTTCGAGGAGATGGGCGTGGAAAAACTGGCGTCGCAGTTCAGCTGGAGGTGCGGAAGCGACGATCTTTCCCTGGTCAATAAGCGCGAGCCAGTCGCAGTGTTCGGCTTCGTCCATATAGTGCGTGGAGACGAATACCGTCACGTTGGAATGCGCGAGTTCATAGATCAAATCCCAGAAGGAACGGCGTGAGGCCGGGTCGACTCCGGCCGTGGGTTCGTCGAGGAAAACAATTCGAGGCCGGTGGACGACGGCTGAGGCGAGCGCCACGCGCTGCCGCAAGCCTACCGAGAGACTCGAACACGCGGTATCGATGACTGATTCGAGCCGGCAGACCTCCACTGCCCAGTCAAAGGAGTCCGCGCCGTATATGCCGCCAAAGAAGTCGAGGTTTTCGCGAACCGTGAGGTCTTCGTAGAGCGAGAACTTCTGCGACATATAACCGATGACGTGCTTGATATTCCGACGCTCACTAATAATGTCGAAGCCCGCCACCCGCCCGGCGCCGGAAGTGGGCGGCAGGATTCCGGCGAGCATGCGAATTGTCGTCGATTTGCCTGCGCCGTTCGGCCCGAGGAAGCCGAAAATCTGGCCTTCGCGAACCCGGAACGAAATGTCGTCCACGGCGACGAAATCGCCGAAACGCCGGGCCAGGTTTTCAACTTCGACAGACCAGTTGGACATTGTTGTTTCATCAAAACTCCCCTCCTAAGTTAGGAGGGGTGCCGAGCGAAGCGAAGGCGGGGTGGTTCCTGAGCCGTGTCGCGCGGGAACCACCCCGTCCGCGCCGCTTCGGTGCTTCGCGGCATTTTGTTGATGGCGCAGCCACCCCTCCTAACTTAGGAGGGGAGCTGTTGAACAGCTATTTCACTAGTTCAAAAAATACATCTTCCATTGACGGTTCCACCCGCGAGACTGCGCGCACTCCTGGAACAGCGGTTCGCAGTGTCTCCTGGGCGGATTCCGCCGTGTGCCCATCCACGACGACGTGCAGTCCATCTCCAAAGACCGTCACGCTCTGCACGAACGGCAAGGCACTCAATATTTTCTGAGCAGTGAATTTATTTTCAGTGACGATTTCAAAAATTACGCCGCCGAATTTCGTGCGTAATTCATCCGGCCGTCCCGATGCGATCAGCTTGCCTCCACTCAGAAACCCTACGCGGGTGCAGCGTTCGGCCTCGTCCATGTATGGCGTGGAGACAATGATCGTGACTCCCGACTGCCAGAGCTCGAAGAGAAGGAGCCAGAGATCGCGGCGCGACAACGGATCGACTCCGGTCGTCGGCTCATCCAGGAAAAGCACTTTCGGTGTATGGATCAACGCGCAGGAGAGCGCGAGTTTCTGCTTCATCCCTCCGGACAGATCGCGCGCAAGCCTGTCCCGGAACGGTGCGAGCCGGCTGAATTGCATCAGCCGATCGGTTCGCCCGGTCATTTCCGCGCCGCTTACGCGGTAAAGATCGGCGAACAATTCGAGGTTTTCCTGGACCGTCAGATCGCCATAGAGACTGAAACGCTGTGAAACGTATCCAGTGGTTCCGGCTACGTGCACCTCTCCGGTGTCCGGGGTCAGGATTCCGAGCATCAACCGGATTGCAGTGGTTTTGCCGGCGCCGTCGGGCCCGACAAGTCCGAAGAGTTCTCCCTCCTCGATCGCCATGCTGAGATGATCGACGGCAATGGTCTT
>CAMAWS010000489.1 GCA_945861845.1 Candidatus Sulfopaludibacter sp. SbA3
ACGAACTCGTTGCCGGTTTGCGATTTCGGAGCCGGAGCCAAGCAATCGAGGCCGCTCTGTCTGACAAACTTCAGCGCCTCGCCCGAACCCGGCTTGCTCGTGAATCCGCCAAGTTGAATCCCCGAGAAGAGAAACGCCTTGCCGAAGACGGCTTAATTGACGCTTTGGAATCATGGCCAGAATACTGAGAGGGGAAATTCGCTGGGCCGACCTCAACCCTGTACGAGGTCGCGAACAATCGGGGTATCGGCCGGTTCTCGTCCTTAGCCAGGACGTCTTCAACGATCGCTCCGGAACCATTATTGCTGTCGCTCTGACAAGTCAGGAGCCGCGCGCCGGCTTTCCCTTGACACTTGAAAGCAAAGCGGCCGGCATCACGAAACGCTCGTGGATCAAGATTAGCCAGATCCGAACATTGTCGGTCGACAGACTCGGTCAACGTATCGCTCGAGCCTCCGAAGAAGAACTCGCTCGAGTACTCGACGGACTCATCGAAATTCTCGGATAGCCGCTCTTTTGAGCCGGCGGGCGAACGGCTTAAAGTTAGCCAGAAGCATAGGACAACGCCGCAATGACCGCGCTGTGGTCGCTGAACCCATTCTCGCGAAACAGGTGCAGGTAGCCGCACGCGGTGACTCGGAAGCAGTCCGAAACGAACACGTGTTCGAACCACCGCTCAGCACCACGGGAGATGCCGGTGAGAATAAGGGGCTCACCCTTGAGCCCTATCCTGAATTCACCCGCCGTATGCGCGCGTAGGTGAAATCCCAGGCAGTCTATTTCCAGTGAACTCAAACCGCGATGTCTTCGATCCTGCGTTGTACTGCGATCCTGCATCCCAATCGTGTTTTCGATGGGTTGGAAATATGCAGCCGGGGCGGGCCGGCTAGTTCCTAATCAGTTATTTGGTTTCGGTGCCTGTTGCGAGGCAGCCCTTTCAACATCGGCCAGCACCTGATTCACTGCGGCCGCATCTGGCGCTTTGGGGCTGAGGTTCAGGTACATTCGCAGGTTTTCCGCCGCGCCCTTGTAATCCCGCTTGTCCGCCAAAATCATCCCGAGCAGGTGGTTGATCTTGGGATTCCTGTGTTGGGTGTCGAGCGAAGCCGCCTCGCGCGCGTGAGTTTCGGCTACATCCGCATTCTGCATGTTGTAGTTGGCTATGGCGCTGTAGAAGTAAATATCCGGAGAAACGTGAGGATTCAGCTTGAATATCTGTGACGTGTGCAGAACGGCGCCGTCCCACTTTTGCTGTACTAACGCCATGACAGCGAGTTCACCCAGGGGGCTGATGTATTTCGAATCGATGTTGACAGCCTCGGTGTGGGCGCGGATGGCGTCTTCCAGCTTTTTCTGCTGCTGGTACGAGCGGCCGAGTTCATACCATGCCACCGCGTATTTGGGATAATTCTGGACGGCTTTCAGCAGTTCTCGCTCAGCATCGGGCCACTTCTGTTTCTTCATGTGGGCGATCCCATTTTCGTATGCGCTGCGAGCGTTCTTCGGTGCCGCAGCCGTCGTGGCGCTGAACGTAAAACCGTCCACATTGGCCATTCTGCGAAGGTAGATGATTCCGATATCCGGATCGTCGAGGGCTTGCCGGAAAGTCAGCATGATGGAGTTGGACTGAAACCCCGCAAGATTGCCGCGGATCTCACACCCCATGAGATCGCGCACGTTCACGCCACGTTCCCCTCCAAGACCACCGAAGCCAGGATCACGCGAGAAGGGATCGTTGCCCACACTCGCATCCGGAATGATGGTTCCCATTTGCCCGCCGACCATGAGGCTGAAGTTGCCCTTTGAATCGGCGTAGGCTTCAGGCCGAGCGACGCCGTTGCACACACGTTCGATCATTACGCCGGCCGGCGGAGGAGAACCATCGGCAAGCCGCACGCTTCCCGAAAGGTAGATCGGCCTGGGCGCGGCGTCGGGGAACTGCTGCGGCTGCTGTGTGCGGTCACTGCCATTGGGCTGCGATCCAGGCTGGGGGCGTCCTCCGCCGGGTTGTTGATTACCAGGAGCTGGTGGCTGTTCCTGGCCACCTGGTTCCTGTGCGAAACAAACCGGTAGAAGTAATGATCCTACGACGATGTGCGAAATCACCTTAATCATGACGAGCCTCCCCGTGGTGCTTTTCCGCGCATTATGTCACGACCGCCCCCGTTACGCCGAGAACCTGTACAGAGCTCCGCTCGTAACCCGCAACATCAGAGATTTTTCCGGGATTCCCAATTTACGCGTGATCGATTACTGAGGAGAGTCCGCGATTTCGCCTTGACACAACCGTCGTTGCGCTCAACAATTCCTCAGCAATTCAGTTCAAACGGCCGGACTCGCGGAGAAAAATCGAGGAGGAAAGATCGCCATGAGATGCACAACGTCCCGCTTTGTAGCCCTGGCTTTCGTATTGGTTTGGGCAGCAGCGCCGGTTCTGGCGCACCACTCATTTGCCGCACAATACGACAGCAAACAGACCATTACCTTCACAGGTACAGTCATGAAAATGGAGTGGCAGAATCCGCATATTTTCTTCTATGTGGATGCCAAGGACGCCAGCGGCAAGCTCACGAGTTATGCCGTGGAAGGCGGGCCACCGAATACCCTCTACCGGTCAGGCTGGAGGAAGGATTCCATCAAGATCGGCGAAACAGTAACCGTTGAGGGCAGCAAGGCCAGGGATGGATCGAACCTCGTGAATGCCAGAAGCGTCGTGATGGCAAATGGCAAGAGGGTGTTTGCCGGTTCCAGCGAGACAGCGGGCCGTTAGTCAGAACCTGTAATTTGAATTGGCATCCGTGAGATTGGGTAGCTGCCGGGAGGTATGTACGGTGAGAATGAGGATGAGCACGCGTTTTCCACGTTTGATTATTTCAGCAACCGCCGTTTTCGGCGCCTTGATGCTGCAGGTCACCCCATCAGGGGCTCAAGGCGTACCGTCTCCACGGGACTTGAGTGGCGTCTGGCAAGCACCGTTTACAACTGATTTAGCTCGACCCTACGGAGCGCCACTTCCGCTCACGCCACATGGGGCGGAAATATTTAAGAAGGCGGATAGCTCGAAGGACCCCG
>CAMAWS010000490.1 GCA_945861845.1 Candidatus Sulfopaludibacter sp. SbA3
GGCAGCCCGACACAGTGCAGGACATAGAAGCGAAGAAGGGCGCTTTCGCCGACGAACCGTCCGCCGAGGAGACCGAAGCGCGCATCGCTGGCACTGGTCACCAGGCTGATATCGCCGAGTTTCAGCAGTGCGGCGCCCGGACCTTCAGAACCAGCGAAGGGTGTGGCGCGAGCCATGTTGCTGCCGACCGTGATGGCCCAGATGGCCAGCTGATCCCAGGGCAACAGGTAACCGGTGAAACTGAGCAGCAGGGTCAACACCAGCAGGATGACGCCGACGTTCCAGTTGAACTCTCGAGGTGGCTTGTAGGAACCCGTCATGAACACGCGGAACATGTGGAGCCAGACTGCGATGACCATGGCGTGCGCGCCCCAACGATGGATTTCACGCATGATTCCGAGCGGCACCTGTTCACGCAGGTCGACGATGTCGACGTAGGCGTATTCGAGGGTCGGCCGGTAATAGAACATCAGCAGCAATCCGGTGAAGGTGAGCACCAGGAACAGAAAAAAGGTGATTCCACCCATGCACCACGTGTAGCGCATGCGGATACCGGACTTACGCACCTTGACGGGATGCAGGTGGAGAAAGACGCTCCCGAGCATCACGAGCATCCGTTTGCGATCCGAGTCCGGTACGCCTACGCGGAAAACCGAGCGATAGATCTGACTTTCCTGGATATACGTCGCGATGTTGTCCGGCGACAGAGCCTTGAAAGCAGTCTTAAGGCGGTCAATGAAGTTGCTCATCGAATGTACCTAAGAGTGAAATTGAGATTAAAGTTTCAGGAAAGCCAATGGATTGATCCACTCGCCCTTTTCCTGCTGGAATTTCTGGCTCTTGTCGACCAGGATCTGGCCGTCGTCGGCCAGTGAAATTGCGAAACGTTCCAATGGCCGCGGCGTCGGGCCTTCAAAGTTGACGCCATCCTTGTAGTAGCCGCTTCCGTGGCACGGGCACTTGAACTTCTGTTCGGCTTCCAGCCAGTTCGGAGTGCAGCCCAGGTGAGTGCAGACAGTGGACAGCGCAAAGATTCCGGAACTACTGCCCCACTGGTCGAAGCCCGCCTTCACCAGCCAGACGCCACGGGACTTAAAGCGCTCGTCCACCTGGTCAACCTGAATTTCATTGGGGAAGCCTGCCTTGAATGTGGTGGGTGGTTCGAAAAGGACGTTCGGGAACATAAATCGCGCGGTAGCTGTGCCTGCCGCAAGCATGGATGCGGCAAATGCCGTCCACGCCAGCGTCATCCAGCTCAGAAAGGAACGCCTAGGCATAACTTTCGCGGCAGGTTTTGCGGCGGCTGGCTTTGCCGTTGCCGGGGCTGCGGCCGCTACGGGTTGCTTCGATTCCTCGTTGCTCATTGGAATCTCCTTACGGGTTAAAGGAAAACAGTTAAAACCAACGGATTAATACTTTTTCAATGCTTCGATCGCCGCGTTCCGCACGCCGAGATCGGATTCGTTCTGGCTCAGCGCCGTAATCTTTTCGCGCGCGGCCTCATATTTCAGTTTGCCCAGACCGATAACAGCGTTTGCCATGAGCTCATTCTTCTGTTCGGGTGTCATTCCCTCGATAGCACCCACGAAACCTCGATCAATGACCTTCAACAACAGCTCTGCTCCGGAGGCATCGCCCAGTCTGGCAAGGGACAAAGCCGCATTAAAGCGGACATCATCCTTTACGTCGTTCAGCGCGACCTGAAGGTCATGAACGGCACTCGGATCGCCCAGCGCACCCAGCACATATGCGGCAACTTTCCTTACTGCGGGATCTTCGTTGTGCAACTCGCTGAGGGCGCCTGGAACGGCGGCATTATCCCCAATTAAGCCCAATGCAATCAACGTGTAAATTTGGTTTTGAGTCTGTGCTTCGCGGCGGTCCAATTGCTGCTGATCCTGGCTGCGGAAAGCCTTGTCCACCAGTTCATGCAAATCGTTGGGCCCTGTGGCCGCAGACGACTTCAAAGCCTCCGCTTCCTTCAGCCCCTGGATCAGGATCGGAACTGCCTGTTTGTCCCCCAGCTTCCCAAGCGCAAAAGCCAGGAACTGCCGCACCCGAGGATCGTCATCTTTCGCGGCCGTATAGGCGGCCAGCACGCTTCTGACGAACTCAGGCGTTTTCAATTTGGGGTTCACCGAAATCTGGTTCGACAGTTCGACCGCTGCCAGCCATCGGGTGGATCCCGATCCGTTGCGGACATCGTTCAAATAGTCGGTCGGTCCGCGCTGCTCATATACAAGGTAGCCAAAGAGCAGAAAAATCCCGACACAGATACCGATAATGATGAGAGGGAAGAGAAAAAACTGCGCCACAAGCAGGGTTGTGGGCTTCTTGACCTCGACCAGATCATCGGCCGGAGGCACAGGGGCTGTTGTTTTTGATGTTTCCATATTCAGGCGAGAATCCAGACTCCAAGGCCAACACTGAAGAATAGTGGGAATTCCCGTGAAAATCAAGGGCACTCCCGCGAGGCGAGTCCCGCCTCGCGGGTCGTCACGACGTTCCGCTCGGGGCGCTCTCGGCGATGACTTCACTGTCGGCAAAGACGGCAATGTTTGCGTCGGTGTAGCCAAGCCGCGTCAGGATCTCTTTGTTATGCTGGCCGAACCGTGGCGGCGCAGACTCGAGGCCGCCGGGTGTGTCCGACAGTTTGATGGGGATTCCCAACACCCTCAGTGGTCCGTACTCCGGGTGGACCAGTTCGTAGACCATATCGCGCGCTTTCATCTGAGGGTCTTCCATGATCTCTGCCACCGTATTGATCGGGCCCGATGGGATACCTACGGCGGCCATCCGGTTCATGACTTCATCCCGAGTCCATGTGGAAATCACGGTGTCGATCATCGCCTTCAACGCATCGTAGTTCGTGAGCCTGTCCTTCATTTTTTCAAACCGCGGATCCGCCGCGATTTCCGGGAAGCCCAGAACGTTGCAGAAATTCACCCACTGTTTCTGATTAGTCACGGCCACATTGACGAAGCCATCCTTTGCCTGGAAACACTCATACGGCACGATCGAGGGGTGCCGCGTTCCCATCCGTTTCGGCGACTTGCCGGTGGTGAGGTAAAT
>CAMAWS010000491.1 GCA_945861845.1 Candidatus Sulfopaludibacter sp. SbA3
GATCGGCTTGAGAAGACGCTCAGGATCGTCGAGGAGAACAACTACCAGTTGAAGTTCGATCGCGTGACGAACCTTGAGACCAAGGCCCGGAGACCCGGTCCCGAGTCTCTGATACGCCAGAGGGAAGGACTGGTGACAATGCTGCGGACCCAGTCCGGTCTCTCTGCAACGGTTATCGGGATGGACGAAGGGGGCAGGGATGGCTTTCTTTTTGCAATCGAGTTGAGGTCTATTCTCGAATCGGCGGGCTGGAACGTGAAATTCCTGACAAGTGCGTTCGAAAATGGCGAGTTCTTCGGCCTTCAGGTTGTCCGTGACGGATCCAAAGTAGCTGCTTCGACGGGGCGATTGCTCTGTGAAGCGCTCGAGCAATTCGGCTTCGCATTCATTCTGAAAACAGCCCCATCTCCGAATCTTTCGCCCTTGCGGCTCATCGTCGGCAAGTGTAACTGGTAGCAGTTACCGATTCGCCGCGCCACGGCTCTATTCGAATGCGCCTTCGGCGTTATGGGCCTTTTCCCTAAAGGCCTGACTCGTGCCGGCGTGTCATAGGCCGGCAAGAACCGTTTCCCATGGTGGACGCAGTCGTTTGCTTCATATGAAGAGCGGGTCAAAAAGGCAGGAAATTCAAGCGAAAGGGTTTGGATTATGAGTTTCGTGCTGTGCTAAAATTTCGCACCTCTAGAGGCCTTTAAATATATCTAAGGAGATTGGTTCGATGAAACGGTACACACAATTGGTTATCGCGGGAATACTCCTCGCAATCGTTGCCGGTTGCTCCGCTGAGCCAGCCGACGAAAAAGCGGGTGCGGGCGGTGAAGCGAAACCAGGAGCACCAGCCGAAGTAACATATTTCATGGGCGCCCGCCTTATTCCGGGTGATGGAAGCGCTCCTATTGAGGCAGCCACTTTTATCGTGTCGAACGGGAAGATCACGGCTATTGGAGCGAAGGGCGAACTCAAAGTTCCAGAGGGTGCTGGGCGTGTGGACCTGGAAGGTCAAACGATAATGCCGGTTGTCGTCAATCTCCACGGGCACGCGGGAATCAATAACGGTTCGACGACTGGCGCCATGAACTACAGTCGCGAATCCGTGTTGGCGGACCTGAATCGATACATTTATTACGGCGTCGGAGCTGTCGCACTGCTGGGAACCGATGCGGGCGATGTCATTTATGGAATTCGAAACGAACAGCGTGAAGGCAAGGGTGGCAGTGCTCGAGTCTTGACTGCCGGTCAGGGCATCACGGTCAGGGGCGGCTGGCCCGTTCCGGTCCTGGGTAACATTCCAATACAGGTATCTTCGGAAGCCGATGCGCGAAAGGCTGTGTCGGACCTTGCAGCGAAGAAGGTCGATTTCGTTAAGATCTGGGTTGACGACGACATGGGCCGCGTTCCGAAAATGAGCTCGGCCATCTCCAAAGCCATCATCGACGAAGCCAAGAAGAATAATCTCCGGGTCGTTGCGCACGTCTTCTATCTGGCCGATGCGAAGGAACTGGTTGCAGCCGGAGTCGGAGGGTTGGTCCACAGCATCCGCGACCGCGAGGTCGACGATGCGCTGATCTCCGATATGAAACAGAAGAACGTCTTCTACACCCCAACTCTGGTTGCCCACGAAGCCAAATTCGTTTATGGCGATCATCCGGACTGGCTCGGCGAGCAGACAATGCGCGAAGCTTACCCGGCCCAGCTTTCCGCCTACTATGCCAATTCGATCACGATGAACCGGTTCAAGAGAAACCCTGATGCGGATAAATTCCGCCAGCAATATGACGTCGCAAAACGGAACCTGAAGAAGATGGCCGATGGCGGCGTGAAGATCGGGCTTGGGACCGACAGCGGCACCGCCGGCGATTTTCCGGGTTACTTCGAGCATCGTGAGATGGAATTGATGGTTTCTGCCGGCATGTCGCCGTCTGACGTCATCAAGGCGGCAACCGTGGTTTCTGCTGAAATCGCAGGCGTTGCGGACCTGGGAGGACTGGCGGTGGGAAAGGCGGGAGACTTCTTTGTGCTTTCCACCAATCCTCTGGATGACATCAAGAACACCAAGGATATTGTGTCCATGTACAGAAACGGCGCGGAAATGCAGCGCCTGCCCTTGATCCAGAACCTGACAATGGAGGTTCCGTCAATCACCGATCAGGATCGAGCCGCTGACCGCGCCGCGGCTGTCAAAGAAGCCCAGGCTGCGGCGGAAGCCAAGCTGGAACATTTTGGCAAGTTTGTACTCGGTTCGTCCGCGAATGTAAGGGCAATGCCCATACCGACTCCTAAAGGCTCCACGTCAAGAATTGTGGCTGGGCCCCCGGACAGAATCACGGTTGGCCTGCGTGCCAGCGCGGCGGACCTGCGGCAGTTTTATACGGCTGCGCTTCCGAAGTATCGCTGGCAGGCCCAGGGCCAGTGCTGGGAACGGACCCATCCGGTCTCCAACAAGACCCAGGTCCTCTGCGCCGATACTTCGGCGGCAAACAGCATCATCCTCCAGATTTCCGAAAGGTAAACAATTCGGGGACAGACGTATAAATCACCCAATTATGGATCGGTAACGATGAACCGTAATTGGGTGATTTATACGTCTGTCCCCGAATTGTTTCAGCGTTGTGACCCACAACATCTTCGTCACCAGGCCAATCTTCGATGAAGTGCTCGAAAGACTGAGGCGTGAGGCTCACGTCGAAATCAACGCCGAAGATCGCGTGCTCTCAAGCAATGAGTTGGTTCCGCGCCTGCGGGAAGCTGATGGCGTCATGACGCTTCTTACCGATTCCGTTGACCGGGCTTTGCTCGAAGCCGCGCCACGATTGAAAGTAGTTTCGAACGTCGCCGTTGGATTCAACAACATTGATTTCGATCAGGCTACCCGGCTTGGAGTGGTGGTCACGAATACGCCCGGTGTCCTCACCGAAACGACCGCGGATTTCACCTGGGCTTTGCTGATGGCGGCGGCTCGGAGAGTTGTCGAGGCAGACAACTTTACCCGCGCCGGAAAATTCAAAGTGTGGGAACTGAGGATGTTCCTCGGCCATGACATTTTCGGCAAGACAATGGGA
>CAMAWS010000492.1 GCA_945861845.1 Candidatus Sulfopaludibacter sp. SbA3
CCAAGGTCGGTATCTGGAGCACCAATTCATCATTGAGTGACCGAACCAAATCTTCTCCCGTGTCCGTCTGCCTGTCGAAAGCTAGCACGATCATCTCCCGCATCTTCAACGGGAAATCTTTGGTGACTTCAGGCATCACTGCTTTGACCCTGACGAATTTGCTTGAGTCTCCCTTTTGTTGAAGAAACACCTCGGAGAACGATGCCGGGTTGACCCTCGGCGGCCACCCAAAACCGGCCATGTGTGGCCACCTCAAAACCGGCCATATGAGGTCGGTTTAAGAACCAACCAATAGACGGACGACATTCGGGACATTAACTCCGGCGAGCTAGGCTCGCCGCCATGAGTAATGTCTTGAGCGAAGAAAAGAAACAGCAAGTTATTGCACTGGGGAAGCTCGGTTGGGCACTGCGCCGGATCGAGAAAGCAACCGGTGTGCGTCGAGAAACCGCTGGGGCGTGCCTGAAGGCCGCAGGGATTTCGGTGAGCCGGCCTGGGTGGAGCCGGCGATCTCCGGCAAAACCGGCCATACAGGTGGCCACCGACTCTGGAGAGCCAAAACCGGCCAATAGGGAGGAGGTGTCCACCGGCTTTATCCGGCCTCTTTCAGAAAAACTGCCCATCCAACTTCCGGCCACAAGTGTGTCCTCCAGTGAATGCGAGCCATTCCGGGAAACCATTGAGTTGGGACTGAGACGAGGACGTAATGCCAGGGCGATCTGGCAAGACCTGGTCACCGATCATGGTTTCAGCGGCAAGTACAACACGGTCAAACGCTTCGTTCGCAAACTCCGCGGCGCCGTGCAACCGGAAGTGGTTGGCATCATTGAAACCGGGCCCGGAGAAGAATCCCAGGTCGATTACGGCGAAGGTCCGATGGTCCGCGAACCGCAAACGGGCAAATACCGCCGGACGCGGCTATTCGTGATGACCTTGGGCTATAGCCGCAAGGCCGTACGCCTTCTGACGTTCCGTTCCAGTTCACGGACGTGGGCCGAACTGCATGAGACCGCCTTCCGACGCCTGGGCGGGGCTTGCCGCCTCGTGGTGCTTGACAACCTCAAGGAAGGCGTCCTCACGCCCGACATCTACGATCCGACGTTGAATCCGTTGTTCAAGGACGTGCTGGCGCACTACGGCGTCGTCGCCCTGCCATGCCGGGTTCGAGATCCGAATCGCAAAGGAAAAGTCGAATCGGGTGTCGGTCACGCACAGAGCACTCCGCTGAAGGGCCTGCGATTCGAAAGTCTGGAGGACGCTCAGGCGTACCTGGATCAGTGGGAATCGCGCTGGGCCGACACGCGCATTCACGGCACGACGAAACGACAGGTGGCGGCGATGTTCGCCGAAGAAAAGCCGTTCCTGGTGCCGCTGCCGATTGAACCTTTCCGCTACTACCAATACGGTGAACGCGTGGTCCATCTGGACGGTTGCGTCGAAGTCGAGGCGGCCTACTACAGCACGCCGCCTGGCTCGATCGGAAAGCTCGTCAACGTCCAATGGGATGCGCTTCACGTCCGCATTCTTGATCCTAACAACCACCAGCTTCTGCGTGAGCATGTCCGCCAGCAACGCGGCCGTCACCGTATCGAGCCTGGCGATAACCCCAAGAAGACGCCACTCACCACCGTGCAGCTGTTAACCCGGGCGACCAGAGCGGGCGCTCATATCGGCACGTTCTGCGACGAGATCCATCGTCATGAAGGAGAGTTCGGGGTCCGCCACATTCTCGGCGTCCTCTCTTTGGCCAAGAAGTTCGGACCCAATGCCACCGAGGACGCCTGTGCCGCTGCGCTGGAACTGCATGTCTACGAATACCGCTTCGTCCGCCGTTATCTGGAGCGTCAACCTCCGCTGTCGCTCCGTCAAGTCGACCCTTTAATCCGTGAACTCACTCAATACCGCGATCTCATCAACACGAGAATCCAGGAGCAAAGCCATGAATCTGATTGAACTTCAACGTGCCTTACGCCAACTCCGGCTCGGCGGCGTCGCTGCCGTGCTGGAAATCCGCCTTCATCAAGCTCAGACCGAACGCATGACGCCCATTGATCTGATCTCCTGTCTGGTTTCCGATGAACTGAGCCGCCGCAGTGACCGACTGCTGGAACGACGCCGAAAGACCGCCGAGTTCCGCGATCCGCAGAAAAGACTCGATAACTTCGACTTCGACTTTAACAAGAAGATGAACCGCAGCCTCGTCTTCGACCTTGCCACGGCCAACTTCGTCGCCAAACATGAGGACGCCTTGTTCCTTGGGCCGCCGGGCTCGGGCAAGAGCCATCTGGCTCAGGCTATTGGCCAGGCCGCCATTCAACAGGGTCATCGCGTCCTCTATCGTGAAGCCCACCTCCTGATCGAGAATCTTGCGGACGCCACGCTCGATCAAACCCGCAAAGAGCAGATGGAACTGTTTTCGACCGTTCCTCTGCTCATCGTCGACGACCTTGGCATGCGCAAATTACCGGCGACTGCCGCCGAAGACTTACTCGAGATCGTCATGCGCCGTTACGAACGCGCCAGCACAGTGGTGACATCCAACAGGCCGATCGACGATTGGGGCAAGCTTCTGGGCGATACAGCCGCCGTCACGGCCATGCTAGACCGGCTTCTTCATCATGGTCATGTTCTGAAATGTGGTCCGCGGAGTTGGCGAACCAAAACTCAACTGCCCGGCGATGAGAAAAACGGGCATTAAGGAAGGAGGCTTTTCTTGATCGGATTTATCGCTTTGTGCCAATCCCGAAGCTCAAATGGAAAACGGGGCATCTTTCGACACCCCGCTTCGATCTTGGCCCCTGAATCGGCGCTCGGGTCGCTTCCCAGCGTTGCCCTATCCTCCGCTCAGGCCGATTGCATTCTAAATCGAGAGTCGAAACGTTTGTTGCTTTTGTGGAGACTGAAGGAGTAGAAAAACCCTGTCCCGAACGTCTGTACTGTGGCCGGTTTTGAGGTGGCCACACATGGCCGGTTTTGGGGTGGCCACCGAGGCTTAAAAGCCTGTAGGACTTCCGACTTCGTTGCCGCTGATCGAAAGCGCGAGTGCGACA
>CAMAWS010000493.1 GCA_945861845.1 Candidatus Sulfopaludibacter sp. SbA3
ACGGGACTCATGCGGTCCGCCATAACCAACGAGACCGGGGCCTACGTGCTGCCGAACTTGCCAGTAGGGCCCTACAAGGTGGAAGCGTCCCTCCCGGGATTCCGCACTTATTCGCAGACCGGAATCGTGCTGCAGGTCGGCGCAAATACGGTGATTAATGCCGCGCTGGAAGTCGGGCAGGTTTCCGAGACAGTAGAAGTCCAGGCGGATGCTGCCATGGTGGAAACGCGAACTACCTCTCTCGGCCAGGTGATCGACAATGTACGGGTGCTCGAGCTACCTCTCAACGCGCGTCAGGTGACTGAATTGATCGTCCTTTCAGGAGCCGCGGTCACTGGCGGAGCACAGGCCACGAACAGAAACTTTCCCACGCAATCAATTTCCGTCGCAGGCGGGCTGAATAACGGACTGACCTACACGCTCGATGGGGGAACGCATAACGATCCGTTCAACAACCTTAATCTCCCGCTGCCGTTTCCGGACGCCCTTCAGGAATTCAAAGTCGAAACGAGTGCGGCGCCGGCCCAGTACGGACAACACTCCGCTGGCGCCGTCAACGCTGTCACGAAGTCGGGCACAAACGAGCTTCACGGCGCCATTTTTGACTTCGCGCGCAACGCTGTCTTTAATGCCCGGAATGCCTTTGCTCTGCAAAGAGACGGATTGAAGCGGAACCAGTTTGGAGGAGTGCTGGGCGGGCCGATCGCCAGGAACAAGATCTTCTTCTTTGGCGGGTATCAGGGAACGATCGAACGTTCGGCGCCCAGTGACCTCCGCTCTTATGTTCCCACGCCGAGGATGGTCGCGGGTGACTGGACAGCCGTCGCGGCTCCGGAATGCAACACCGGCCGCCAAATCACGTTGCGAGCGCCGTTTGTCAACAATCGCATCGCCTCGTCAGCATTCTCCACGGCGGCGCTGAACATGGTGAAGCGGCTGCCGGCTCCGATCGACGAATGCGGCCTGGTGCGGTATGGACGCAGAACCAACAACGACGAGCATATCTTCGTGGGGAAGGTGGACTATACGCTGAGCGAGAAGCACTCGCTGTTTGGCCGGGCGCAATCGGCGCGCTTGTGGACGCCGCGTGACTACGACGGAACAAACATTTTCACCAGCAGCCAGGCCGACTATCGCCGGCGAGCCGACTCCTATGTTTTGGGCGATACCTATTTGATCGGCTCCGGCACGGTAAGCGCATTTCGCGCGACGCTCCTTCGAACAATCAACATCAAGACTATGGACGACCTGTTCACGCTGACCGACATTGGCGTCCGCGGGATTTTTTATGAGCCTTCGCTTCCTAAGATTGCGGGCGTTACCGTTGGTGGAAACGGGTTCGCCATTCACTCCGATCCGGGAATGCCTGGGCACACGAACTCGACTGTCTTTCAGTTTTCCGAAGACATCAGTATGATCCGCGGCGCTCACCAGCTCGGATTCGGAACCAACTTTATCCACTCGCTGATGAACAACAAGAAGAGTTCTCCAACCCGGCCCCGCTTCACTTTCGGCACGACGTTCACGGGCATGGGACTTGGCGATTTCATGCTGGGCAGAGTGGCTACTTTCGGCCAGGGAAATCCGAACTCGTTCTACTACCGCCAGGATTACATCGGCCTGTATGCGCAGGACACGTGGAAGGCGACGCCAAAGCTGACGGTCAACGCCGGCCTGCGGTGGGAGCCTTACATGGCGCCATGGAACAGGGCCGGCCGCGTGTTGTATTTCGAGCAGGAATGGTTCGACAAGGGTCTCCACAGCACCGTCTACAAGAACGCTCCTGCTGGAATGCTTTTTCCGGGCGATCCTGGAGTTCCCAACAACAAGTCGATCGGTCCGGACCACCTGCTGCGTTTCGCGCCGCGGCTGGGCCTGGCATACGATCCCCAGGGCGACGGCCGCATGACGATCCGCGCGGCCTACGGGCTCTACACGGACTATCCTCACTTCTACCAGTACGGCGGGTACAGCGATCAGCCGCCCTGGGGCTACGAAGTGGAAATCACAGAACCGATTGGCGGTTTCGAGGATCCATTCCGTGGATATCCTGGGGGAAATCCATTTCCGGCATTCCTCAACCCGAATATCGAATTTCCACCGAGCGGGACTTACGTAACGATTTCGAAAGATCTCAAGATGCCTTACATCAACCAGTGGAATTTCAGCGTCCAGAGGCAATTTGGCACCAACTGGCTGCTCGCGGCGAACTATCTGGGCAGCAACGTCGTTCACAACCTGATCAACTCTGAAGGCAATCCGGCCATTTTCCTGGGCTTGGGTCCATGTGCGATCGCCGGTGTCAACTATCCAACCTGCTCGACGACCGGAAATACGGATGCCCGGCGCAAGTTGTCTTTGCTGAACCCCGTTGAAGGCGAAGCGTACGGCAACCTCGTTGTAGCGGACGACGGCGGCACACGCAGCTATAACGGGCTGATGCTCCAGGTTCAGCGCAGACGCGCCAACGGTGTTACCGTGCAGGGAAACTACACTTGGGCGCACTGCATCGAGGACGGGGGGTCCACGCCGCAATTCCAAAACAGCGGAAACCATGTAAAGGAGCGCCGTAAGGACAACCGTGGAAATTGCGACCAGGACCGGCGGCACAACTTGAATATGTCGACGGTGTATGAAACTCCACAGTTTTCCAACCCGGCGATGAGGGTCTTAGCTACGGGCTGGAAGGTTTCGGGAATTGTACGAGTCTTGTCCGGCAGCTTCTTCCACGTGACGCCTGGAACCGACAGAGCGTTGACCGCAACTTCGACAACGGTCGACCAAAGAGTGAACCAGGTGCTCGCCGATGTCTATGCTCCCAACAGGAGCGTGGATCGTTATTTGAACGCAGCTGCCTTCGCAATACCCGCATTGGGCACGTATGGAACAATGGGCCGCAACAGCATCCAGGGTCCCGGAACCGTCCGGATCGACATGGGGTTGACCCGAACATTTCAGGCGCGGGAAGATCAGTCGCTCGAGTTCAGGGCTGAGGTATTCAATGTGCCGAATCATG
>CAMAWS010000494.1 GCA_945861845.1 Candidatus Sulfopaludibacter sp. SbA3
TGGACGTGAGCGGCGTACGCAGTTCATGCGATACAAGTGAGACCATATCGTTCTTCGCCTGGTTTAATTCAAACTGCGCTGTCGCGTCATGCAAGCTCAGTACGACTCCGATGCGATCGATGCGGGATATGGTCACGTGGTAGTAATTCCTGCCGCTCCGCCCGCGTACAAACTCCATGGTGACCGGCTGGCCATTGGCCAGCGTGGAGCCGAATGCAGGCGCAAAAGCACGGCCGTCGAGCAGTCGCGCGAAATACTCCGGCGCAAATCCCGAGTCCTCTGAAAAACCTGAAAGGCGCCTTGCTGCCGGATTCTGGTAGGCCACGCGGCCTGCCGGGTCGCTCACGATGATCACGTCCTCGATGCTTGCCAGGATGGCCGTATTGAAGGACAAGAACCTCACCAGTTCGTCGTTGAAGTAGTCCACCGCGTTGAGTCTCCAGCGGTAGCCGGGATGAGGCGATGCAAAGAGCGTGGTTCGGTTCTTCTTGCGTCCCGTGGTTTCGCGCTGATACGTGTCGATTGCGGCCAGCCAGGCATCTCGTTCGGGAGTTTCGATGCCGCTTTGAAGGACATGGTCGCGGGCGTTCCACTCGGCGTGCACTGGTACAACTTCGGCGCCCAGCTTCGAAAGTCTCTCGATCTTTTCGTCGAGGTTACGATTGACGCGCCGCCTGTTAGCCACTTCCAGGCCAGGCACGGCAACAACGATCGCAGTCAGGAACTGCTCAAACGGCAACCAGACGTTGAAGTACCTCATCGCCACGTAGGAAACGACAATAGCCGCCGGCATGCACAGCACGGCCAGGGCGAAAAATCGGGGGCCCTCGAAACGGCGGTCCATCCACCAAAGGAATACGAAGCCAGCCGTCAGCAACATCAGGAGTATCGACTGCCGGACCTCCACAATTTCGGTGCCGGCGTATAGCGTTTCAATTGCGTTGGCGTGAATCTCGACGCCGCTCATCTTCTGGCCTGCGGCATTAAACGGTGTGAACCACTGATCCTGCAGACCTGCGGCGGTAGCCCCGATAAGCACGATCTTGTCTTTAAAGACTCCCTCCGCCGCAGTTCCTTCAAGCAGGTCCGCTGCGGGTATGTGTTCAAAAGTTTTGCTGTCGCCGGAAAACCGGATTTTCACCGGCCGGCTTCGGAAAATCTGCGTGGAGCCAATGTTCTCCACAAAGCTGCCGCGGATCTCCGCATGCGCAGTCTTGAGCGCCTGTATTGCAAATGCCGGCTGGCCGATTCCCTGCGCGGATTTCACCGGCACCACCTGACGGCTGATGCCGTCCAGATCGGGATCGGCATGGACGTGACCGAGCACTGCCTTTCCCTGGATGAATTTTTCATTCGGGGGGCTCCAGCGAGCGCGACGGGCAGTTCCCTGCACCCTCGTCGCCAGGACAATGGCTTTCGACTTGGAGATCGACGCGGCCAGCGCGGCGTCGGATTCCTCGGTCGTTGCATCGTCCAGGAGCAGGTCTATGGCGATCACACGAGGCCCATCCATTTCGATTCGATCGATGAGCTTCGCCAGCTTGTCCCGCGACCACGGCCATGCTTCGACGCGGCCCAGACTGTCGTCGTCAATCGCGACGATGACGGTGGGGCTCTCGGGGGGAACCGGACCCGCAAGCCTCAGGGTAAAGTCGTATGCGATGAGGTCGAGTTGTATGAAATAGGCTGTCCACCACAACAGGACGATGGTTGTGGCGACGAGCAAACTAACAACGGCGGCTTTAACGAAGGGCTTCATGATGGCCGGTATTATACAATGGGACGCTTATGAAGCGCCGTAGCCGACTGATTTTACTTGCCGTTATGGTCGTGGCCGCTATCAGCGCCACCGCAACCTATTTCCTCCAATCCGACCAGCCCGACAATGCCCTGCGCGCCTCCGGAACAATCGAAGCCACCGAAGTAGACGTCTCGTTCCAGATCCCGGGAAAGGTTGCCCAGGTACTGGTAGAAGAGGGCCAGCCAGTCTCAAAGGGCGAAATGCTGGCAACAATGGCCAGCAACGAACTGCAGGCACGGCTGGAACAGATCCAGGCGTCCCTGGATGCGGTGCGGAGTCAGGCGAGGCAGCAGGAAGCCGTGCTTCAGTTGCGGCAGAGTGTTGTAGAGAACCAGGTTCAACAAGCGCGTAGCCAGACAGACGCATCGCGCTTTATCGTCGAACGACTTCGCGAAGGCAGCCGTCCGCAGGAGATCCGTGCGGCTGAAGCTTCAGTCGCCCAGGCCGAAGCGGAGGCAGAACGACGGCGGAACGACCTCGACCGGATGACTTCCCTGCTTGGAAAAGGAGCCGCTTCAAAACAGGAGTGGGACGCGGTTCGCTCCGGGGCCGTTGCCGCCGACAGCGCGCTCACAGGCGCCGTGGAACGGTTGCGCCTCTTCCGTGAAGGCCCGCGCAGGGAAGAAATTGCCGAAGCAGATGCGCGTGTGCGGGCGTCAGAAGCCGGGGTCGCAATCGCAGAAGCCGGACGGACGGAAATTGAAATACAACGGCAGGTTCTGCAGGCAGCCCGAGCGCGCGAACGAGAATTGATGGCCCAGCTTGAGGGCGCCGGGACCCAGCTTGGCTACACAGCGATCACATCGCCTATAGCTGGTGTCGTCCTTCTCAAGAACGCAGAAAGCGGCGAAGTCGTCAATTCGGGCACTCCTGTCGTGACCGTGGCGGATATCGACGCACTGTGGATGAACGTCTACATCCCGGAAACCAGGACTGGCCTGGTAAAGCTCGGACAGCCCGTAAGGGTGAATGTCGACTCGTTTCCAGGTGAAACCTTCATGGGCGCCGTAACGTTCATTTCTTCGCAATCTGAGTTCACACCCAAGACCATCCAGACCGAGGAAGAGCGCGTAAAGCTCGTCTACCGGGCAAAGGTCTCGATCGAGAATACGCAGAGGAAACTCAAGCCCGGCATGCCCGCTGACGCCGAGATCGTTATCCGATGATAGCGGTCACAGGCCTTACCAAGACATTCGGCAAGACCACTGCCGT
>CAMAWS010000495.1 GCA_945861845.1 Candidatus Sulfopaludibacter sp. SbA3
CCACAGGTGGACTGAACACCCTTTTACTCTGCCGCCGGCCGCCTAAGGGCCTGCAATTTCTTCAGCGAATCCCCGGAAGCGTTAAAATTCACCGTCATTGATAATCCGCTCTGCTGTACCTGAACACCGTCCAGGAGCTGGATCATGTCCGGTTGCCTGGAAACCTGGAACTTCGCCACTGCCACAAGGCCGCGCAGCAGGTTGCCTGCGGCGCGCGCGCTTTCGGAGTCGGCGAACTGGCCCGTCGCAACGGCGTGAACGCCTGAATCCAGGCGCATCTGGTAGGTTCCGCTCTTCAGCGCTTTGATAAACTCGCCAACTTGCGGCGGCAGTCCACGATGGATGCCGAGCAGGCTCTGGTCGAAAGCACCGACCCCCCAAACATGGCTCCCGGCTTCGATTGTCCTGATCGCGTTCACGATGTCCGGATTCTGAAGCGCGCTTTCGGCCGGGGCGGCCAGGCGATCGATGACCTTCTTAACCGCATCGGTCTGGCCGGCAATGACGAGATCGTCGATAAAGCTGATCCCTCCCTCGCCTCGCGGGTGAAAGATGACCCGGCCCAGATACGTTTCCGTCTGGATCTGCTTGTCGTTGAGGTACTGCTCCACCTTGAACCTGTCGTACCTTGCATGCGCCACCGCCACGAGCTGGCGGGCTCCAAAGCGCCCGATCGTCACACGATCCAGGTCGCGATCAATTGCGAATCCCGTGGCCTCGGCAAACTGAGCCAGTTCGGGCGGGATCCTGGCTTTGAACTGCGCAGCGACCGTCTCGTCATACAGGGGCGCGGATCGCAACGATGCGGCATCGATGAACGCCACGCCGTCTGTCTCCCTGGGAAAGAGCCTGAGAACGGCTTCATCCGGCGTGATCGTCTGCGCCGGGATGGTCATGGTGGCTGCCATGCCAAGCACTACGGCAAGAACGGAAAAGCCCAGGATCCATTTCATATCAATAATCCTTTCGTGTGAAATACACCGCCGTGACGATATAGCACGCGATGGCGAAAGCAGCCGACGTGCCTACGATCCATTGCAGTTCGAGCGGCCGGTCCATTATCAGACGCCGCATGGCCCCGATCGTTTCGGCGCTCTTGGGCACCACCCAGTAGAAAAGACGAAAGATCTGCCGGTAAAGTTCCCTGGAAAGCACAGGCGTAATTTGCTCATGCGCCGCCAGGATCGGGCTGAACATCAGCAACGTGTATGCCACAAGCAGGCCGACGGGCGCATTCTCGGATATCACGCTCGCCATCATCACAACGGAGAACAATACGACAAAGGCAAAGATGATCAAAACCGACGAAAGTGGAAATCCATCGACCCAGACGCCGGACTTCAAGCCAAGGACCAGCCAGACTCCCACCATCAAGTAGATGGCATTGAACGCCATTATCGACACGCCTCCCAGGAAACGGGACGTCACAAGGCGCCATCGAGGGATTGGCCGGCATAAGAGGAGATCAATACTCCCCTTCAACAGCATCTGAGGGAACAGCGTCGACGTCGCCATCAGGGCAATAAACAGGCCTATCGTTGCAATCAGCATCGCCAGGCCGGTCTGGATCTGCACGATAAACCGGTCCAGCGTCATGCGCGAATCCACCCGGAGTTCAGTGCCGAGGATGCTCGCTCCCTGAAAGACGCCGTTGACGATATCCATGTTCAAGGCCAGGCCGATGGTTCCAATAACGAGCGAGGACACGACGAAAAAGAACAGGAACATGTGGTTCCTGAACGATTCCTGAAACGTGTCGAGAAAGACGCCGCGCCTAAACATTATTGTGAGTTCATCCTGAAACCCGCTCAATAAATACGGATTCAAGCGTTCGCTTGTTAACGGTCAGGGATTCGATTTCAAAATTATTCGCGCGAAGAGCGTCGATCAGGCTGTTCGCATCGGAACGATTCCCGAGTTCCACATGAAAGTGCCCGTTCACGGCGGCAAAGGTAACGCTCTTCTCGCGTAACCAGTTATTCAAGCCGTCAGCTACGGGCACGACGAGTTGATAGCCGGCGGCTCCGGCAGTCAGCTCCACAACTGTACCGGCCTCTATAATCTGCCCGTTCTTCATCAACGCGATCCGATCGCAAATAATTTCGATTTCCGCCAGGATGTGCGAATTGATGAAGATCGTCTTCCCGGCGTCGGCCAGTTCACGGCAGATACTTCGTACTTCCATGCGGCCCAGCGGATCCAGTCCGTCGGTTGGCTCGTCAAGGAATATGAAGTCCGGGTCGTGAACGAGCGCCTGGGCAAACGCAAGACGCTCGGTCATTCCCTTCGAGAACTTCGAAACCCTGGCATCGGCCCACCTTGCCAGGTCGAGACGATCGAGCCACAGTTCCGAATTTCGTCGAATAATCGAGGGCTCTGCACCGCTAAGGCTTCCATAGAGCCGGAGAACCTGCCTTGCGGTCAGGTGCGCCGGGAAACGGGGATTCTCGGGCAGGTAACCAATCCTCCGCAGGATCGACCGGTTCCGAATCGATTCGCCCAGTAGCCGGATTTCCCCGGAGTCCGGGTAGGCAATGGTCAATGCCAGCTTGACCATGGTTGTTTTTCCCGCCCCATTCGGTCCAAGCAATCCAAAGATCGTCCCCTGCTCCACGCTGAACGACACGTTGTCGAGGGCCCGCACAACGCGCCGCGACCACCATCGCCTGAACGTCTTGGAAACGGATAGCGCCTCAAAAGCTGGAAGCATTCACGAATTATACGCCCGGACAATTTGGAGATCTGGGGGGCTTTGCACAATAAGTCAGAATTAGCCGCGGAGCGGCGAAAGAACTCTAGCCACGGGCGGCAGCCCGTGGTTGACCCAACGATCGAACATCAGCACCGCAGGTGCGACATAGCGCGATACTCTCATGCTGTGCCGCCCCGCTGGGGCTAAACGTATCGTGCTTGCCTGAACCCACGGGCTGACGCCCGTGGCTAACATGTTTCGCCGCTCCGCGGCTTTCTTGTGCAAAGCCGATCTGGGGACAGACTCCGAATTCCCTGC
>CAMAWS010000496.1 GCA_945861845.1 Candidatus Sulfopaludibacter sp. SbA3
TCCCCTTTTCTCTCCTGCCATTCTCTCATCCCGTTTCTGCAGGATCGCCACCGTCAGAATTCCGCCTATCATCGCGAAAAGAGCAAAAATCAGCAGATTCATGATGAAAGTGAAGGCGACGGTTACAGCGGATATTTCGGGTGAAGCGACTCGCAATATCAGGTCCCGCAGTGGGCCTTCAAATCCGGGCATGTCCTTGAATGCGTCCTCGATTGCTTCCTGCTGAGATCCGAAGAAGCGCGCCGTTAGGAGCCGGACTGGAATCGAAACCATTGTCGCCACCACCGCGCCGAACAAACCGCTGAGGACACCACCGAAGGCTCCGTCTCCATAGGTGAGACCATTTGGCCGCTGCTTGTTCAGCAGCCAGGTCGCAATGCCGCCGCCCCCCATAACCCACATGCAACAAAGGCAGTTTCCGGCCTGGATCAACGGCAGTGAGGAAAGCAATCCAAGAAAGAAGCCGCCGGCTATTGCGGGCGGGAAGAAGTCCAAGTCCTGCGGGGGGATTGCAGTCGAAGGCCTTGCAGGTGGCGTTTCGGGTGGAGATGACGAGGCGCCGCAATTCGAGCAGAAGTTTGCATTGTCCTGAAGGATTTGACCACACTGTTTACACTGATTCACGAAATTTCCCCCTGCCAAGCAGCTCTACAACGCCCTGTCCGACAAACGGAGCAGCGGTTGCGCCGAACAAAATCCCGCTCAATGAACGAGCAGTTGGTGAATCGACAAGTAACCTCGCGACGACGAATTCCCCAATCATTATCAATATTGAAGCTTTCAGCCATCGAGACCTGGGCGACAGCCCGGCGGCGAGGGAAGCAAAGAATCCGAGGTAAATCGATGCGCACCGAATGCAGATTGGAAGTGGTTCTCCTGCAAGAAACCAGGATCGTGAGGGATCCTGGTGGCAGATGACGGAAAAAAATGCGTAAATCGGGGACAGGCCGGCGAGGGGAGCAGCCAGGATTGCCATGCACCAGAGGGAAGCGGCAGCCAATGGAATTCGATTCACGACTTAGATAATGGTTTCCGGCCGGATCACACTTCGGCCGTCAAGGTATGGCCGCAGCGCTTCGGGAATCACGACGCTGCCATCCTTTTGCTGGAAGTTTTCCATCAGCGCAATCCATGTGCGTCCTATTGCGAGGCCGGAACCGTTGAGCGTGTGTGCGAAGCGAACCTTCTCGCCCGCAGCCGGGCGATAGCGGATGTTCGCTCGTCTCGCCTGAAAGTCCTGAAAGTTACTGCAGGATGAAATTTCACGATACCCGTTCTGTCCAGGCAGCCACACTTCGATGTCGTAGCTCTTCGCAGCGGAAAAGCCCATGTCGCCCGTCGAATGAACGATGACGCGGTACGCGAGACCCAGGCGTTTCAGGATCTCCTCGGCATTTCGAACGAGGGACTCAAGTTCCTCGCCTGAGTCTTCCTGCCGCGTAAATTTCACCAGTTCTACTTTATTGAATTGGTGCTGGCGGAATATCCCGCGTACGTCTTTGCCGTAGGAACCGGCTTCACTGCGAAAGCATGGGGTGAACGCGGCGAACTTGATCGGCAGGCGTGCGCCGTCGATGATCTCATCGCGATAGATGTTCGTGACGGGAACTTCGGCCGTTGGTATCAAGTAATAGTCCGTCTCGCGTAATTTAAAGAGATCCTCTTCAAATTTCGGAAGTTGTCCGGTTCCGAACAGGCTTTTCGAATTCGCCATGAAAGGCGGCATGATCTCGCTGTAGCCGTGTTCCTTCGTGTGAATATCCAGCATGAAGTTGATCAGGCCACGTTCGACACGTGCACCGGCCCCTGCCAGCAAGGGGAAACGGGAACCCGTAATCTTGGTCGCACGTTCGAGGTCCAGTATCCCCAAGGGAGGGCAAAGATCCCAATGGGCTTTTGGTTCAAAGTCGAAGCTGGGCGGTTCGCCGACCCGCCGGACCTCGACGTTCTGTTCGTCGGTAAGGCCGACTGGAATGGAGGAGTCAGGCAAGTTGGGGATGGTTGATGCGAACTGAAAAAGGCCGTCTTCGAGTCCCCGCAGCGACTCTTCCAGGGTTTTGATCCGGTCCGAAACAGCCTTCATTTCCGTTCGCTTACCGGCAACATCGGCTTTTTGTTTAACCAGTTTCCCGATCTCCTCTGAAGCAGTGTTTTTCGTCTGCCGCAGGCCCTCGAGCTCCTGAATGACCTGTTTCCGCTCACCATCCAGGCGCTGAAACGTGTCTATGTCGAGCGCAAAACCGCGGGTTGCCAGCCTCTCGCGGGCGGTCTGGATGTTCTCGCGCAGATATCCGATATCCAACATAGTCCCGAGATTGTAGTGCAAGTCGGGGTCCAGGGAGAAGGCGATTGACTCTTAAATCGTTAGTGCTATGATACTTGCCTGATAATATACCGGACGCTTACAGCATAATGATCCGAGGTGTTTGTATGACTCGAAGAGCGATTCTGGCGACGATGGCCTGGATCCTGCTACTCACGTCTTTGCCATTGGCCGCCCAAAGGCGCGAACAACCGCAGAACAACAATAACAATCGTTCACGCGCGCAGGAATTGGCGAACCGAGCTCTGAAGAGATGGCTCGACGAAGACGTAGCCTACGTCATTACGAACGAGGAAAGAACAGCATTCAACAGACTGCAGACCGATGAAGAGCGTGAGCAGTTCATCGAACAGTTCTGGCTGCGCCGCGATCCCACTCCGGACTCGATCGAAAACGAGTTCAGGGAAGACCATTACGGCCGAATCGCATACGCGAATGAACGATACGCATCGGGCATACCGGGTTGGAAGTCGGACCGCGGAAGAATTTACATCATCCATGGCGAACCTGCTGAGATCGAGTCCCACCCGTCGGGCGGAACGTATCAGAGGCCGATTGAAGAAGGCGGCGGTACGACGAGCACATGTCCATTCGAGACGTGGCGCTACCGGTTCATTGAAGGGATTGGTACCAACGTTATTTTTGAGTTTGTGGATCCAACGATGACCGGCGAATACC